>DASVHT010000292.1:0-4127 GCA_036382455.1 Dermatophilaceae bacterium | reverse complement strand
CACCCCCAAGATCTCTTCACCAGCCGTCGTCGCCGGCATCGTCAACCAGATCGCACAGCACTTCACGGACGACATCGGCGACTCCCCCATCGGCGTGACCTTGCCCGCCGTCGTGACCAACGGCGTGGTGCGCACCGCGGCCAACATCGACCCTGCCTGGATCGGCACCAACGCACGAAAGCTGTTAAGCGACAAGCTCGGTCGCCCGGTCACCGTGGTCAACGACGCCGATGCCGCTGGAGTCGGCGAGCTCCACTTCGGGGCGGCGCGCAATGCCCGCGGACTGGTTCTCATGACGACTCTTGGCACAGGGATCGGGTCCGCGCTGCTCTACGACGGCGTGCTCATCCCCAACTCCGAGCTGGGGCACCTCGAGATCGACGGCCACGATGCTGAAGACCGGGCGGCCTCGAGCGTCAAGGACGAGAAGGCCCTTTCCTGGCAGGAGTGGGCCGATCGCCTTCAGCGGTACTACTCCCATGTCGAGGATCTGCTCTGGCCCGACCTCATCGTCGTAGGCGGCGGAGTGTCGAAGAAGGCCGACAAGTTCTTGCCACTCCTACATCTGCGGGCACCCATCGTCGCCGCGCAGCTGGCGAACTCGGCAGGCATCATCGGTGCGGCCTGGCTGGCCGCAAACGGCTGAGGCCCCACTGCTGACGAGCCCGCCGCCGCAGTGGGTCTCAGCTAACGAATCCGGGCCAGGTCCGCGAGCAGCTCGGGTGCACGGCGTTCGTAGATCCTGGCTCCCCACCGCGTCCCGAGCGCCAGCGCGCCAGATCCGAGAATCACGGCCAGCCCGAGGCTGAGCCAGCCCATCCAGACATGCCCGAGAAGGGCCCCCATCGCGAACGCGAGCAGGGGCAGGTTCAGGACGAAGACCGCTGTGCCTGCCACCGCCTGCACGACAATGGTGAGGGCAGAGGAACCCGGCGGAGCGCCGAAGGGGTTCTCACCCGGGCCTGGCACCGGATAGGGCTTGAGCACGCTCATGACGCTGGCCACTCCGAAGCCGGTGAACAGGAATCCGAGCGCGAGCCCGAGCATCGCGGGCCACAGGCTCCAACGACCGGTCAGGGCGCACGCGAGGGCGGCGTAGAGGGGCAGGAGAACCGCACCCGCCATCGCGGTTGGCGCCAACCGTCCGAGGCGATCTGCTCGGCCCGACACCCCGGTGGCGACGTGCCCCCAGAACGCCGTCCCGTCATACGCGATGTCGTTGTGCGTGCTCCAACCAAGGAGGAACCCGGCAGCCGGGGCCATCGCCAGCGACCACGCGCTGCTTCCCCCGGTGAGCGGCGAGACCAGCAGACCCAGCGGCAGCAGGAGCATCAGCACGCCCGAGCTCAGGTAGCGCGGATCCTGCCGCCACGACGTTATCGAGCGAGCGGCCACGGCTCCGGTCGGCGTAGCCGGAAGCCGGCCGAACCATCCCAGCCCTGCATCGCTGGTGCTGGCTGCGCGGCCGCCGGACGTGGCCCGGGGGTTCTCCAGCGCGCCTCGGAGGAAGAAGTCCCAAACCACCAGTGCGACCAGGAGGAAGACCAGGGCCAGGGCGAGACGCAACAGACCGGTCCCGATCGCGCCGTTGACGATGTCGGCCGGGGCGGACCAGGCCAGACCCAGGGGCGTCCATCCGAGTACGTCCGCCACGTGAGCCAAGAGCCTCGGAGCGGAAAGGCGCTTGATGATCGATGAGCTCGCGACCGCGACCCCAAGGGCGATCACGAGCAACAGCAACGACACCACTTCCTTGCCCCTACGGCTGCGGGACATCGCCGAGAAGGCGGTCGAGGTCACCCGGCTCAGTGAGACGCAGGTGAGAACACCGACGACCGCCGCCAGTGGTGCCACGAGCACAGCCAGAGAGGAACGCGACCACGTGATCACGGTCGCGAGCGCCAGGATCGTCGTCACCGCGGCAGGCACACTGACCAGAGACGACAACAACAGTCCGACGACAAGCCGACGCCGAGGGATCGCGAAGGTCGCGAACCGGGCGGGGTCGAGGGTCTCGTCGATGCCGTAGGCGATAACCGGCAAGAGCGCCCACCCCAAGGTCACGGCGCTGCCTCCCACCGTGATGGTGATTCTGGCGACATCGCTGGGCGAGGAGAACCTCAGGGCAATGAGGCCGGCCAGCCCCTGGGCGAGGACCACCAGTCCGTACAGCGCCGAGAGGATCAGACCCACCAGCTGTGGTGTGCTGCGGCGAAGTCCGTTACGGAGGAGCTGCCACTTCAGTCTGACGATGTTCGCAACCACGCCAGACCCTCCCCGACATAGGTCTGTCCGCCGACCAGCTGTACGAAGCGTTCCTCCAGCGTCATGCCCGAGCGGACCTCGTCGAGCGTGCCGACCGCACGGATCTGGCCGGCTGCCACGATGGCGACCCGATCGCACAACCGCTGGACCAGGTCCATGACGTGGCTCGACAGGATCACCGTGCCGCCGGAGGCTGCGTAACCCTCAAGGATCTCGCGGATGGTCGAGGCCGAGATCGGGTCGACCGCTTCGAACGGCTCGTCGAGCACGAGGAGTCTGGGCGCATGGATCAGGGCGCACGCGAGCGAGATCTTCTTCGTCATACCTGCCGAGTAGTCAACAACCAAAGTGCCTCCGGCGTCGGCGAGGCCCAGGGCACCGAGCAGCTCATGAGCTCGGTCGGTGACCACGGCTCGATCCATACCGCGAAGCAGACCTGAGTAGCAGATCAGCTGTAGCCCGGTCAGGCGGTCGAAGAGCCGGAGCCCGTCGGGCAGGACGCCAACCAGCCGTTTCGCATGGACCGGGTCCGACCAGACATCGTGTCCGAGAACGTGAGCAGTGCCGGTATCCGGCCGCAGGAGGCCGGTCGACATGGACAAGGTGGTGGTCTTCCCAGCGCCGTTGGGGCCGACGAGCCCGAAGAACGACCCGCGCGGGACATCGAGATCGAGTCGGTCGACCGCGAGCGTGGATCCGTAGGCCTTGGACAGACCGCGCAGGCTCAGCGCCGCGGTAACTCCCCGATGTGACATGCCGTGACGGTAACAAGCCCAGCCACCCCGCGTCTGCCGGTCAGCACGCGCCGGGTCAGTTGACGTCGACGGGGACGCCGTCCGAGAGGTCGCGAACCTCCATGTCGTCAGGTCCGAAGCTCTGCACCTGGGACAGGTAGAGACGGCGGCCGATGGCGCTGAGCAGCGCATCATGGATCGGGATGCTGACCCGCGGTGCGATCCGCCTGACAAAGGCCACGGTGTCGCGGCTGGCCGTCCATGGCGCGTTCAGTGGCAGGGCGAGGATGTCGATGTGCCCGGGCTCGGCGTCATAGGCGTCTCCGGGGTGGAACAGGCTCGGCTCCCCCTCCGAACGCAGCACCACACCGAGGTTGCCGATCCGGGGCAACGCCTCGTTGATCAGCGCGTGCTTCTCCCCCACCGCCGTGACCTGCACCTGCCCGAAGGTCAGTGTCTTCCCCGAAACCGTGTACTCGGAGGCGATTCCCGCATCCTCCATGACAGCGGCCGCCTGCGGCTCGGCATACAAGCGGGCCTGCGGGTTGTTCTCCAGGACTGTTGGAAGTCTTTGCAGGTCAACGTGATCCGCGTGCTGATGGGTCACCACGATCAGGTCGACCCCTGTCAGGTCCGCGATTCCGGGCGAATACGCGCCAGGGTCGATGAGGATGCGTTGTCCGCCCGTTTCGACGAGAAGGCAGGCATGCCCCAGATGAGCAACTCGCATGGGCGTCAGGCTACGAGCGTTCGCGCCGCCGCTGTCTGAGCTCCTTGGCGACGAAGGGGGGAGCGACACAAGACAAGACGAGGAAGTACGCCGACAGGGCCAGCTGACCGTAGGCGAGACTCACGAAGCAGAGGGCTGAGAAAATCAGCCAGGCGATCATTCCGGTCTTCATCTCAGGCTCCATCCTGGTGACTCTTATCACACTCATCGTAGCAAGGCTAGAGCCGAACGGACAGATGTCCCTCAGCCGTTTGGCGTAGGGCCGAGCGCAGGAGAATCCCCGCCGGTTGCACGGAATAGTCCATTCGAGCTAGTTCTCCCGGATTTGGCAGACTCGGCATCGCGACGACCTCTAGCGTTTGAACGCTGCTGGTTCTGATGACAGGAGGCTCACAGGG
>DASVHT010000291.1:0-4002 GCA_036382455.1 Dermatophilaceae bacterium | reverse complement strand
CGAACTGCGCCACCGGCAGGGTGCGTTGGAGGCGGAGCGTTTCGCCAATCTCCGCGAGGCGCTCATCGAAGGTGACGAGCAAGCGCCACGTACACCGCTTCTGCATCTGGTCGATCCGACGCGACCAATAAACTACGGTGTCCTTATGCCCGGCCCTCGACATGAGGACGGTATCCCGCTCGTCGAGGCTGGTGACGTGATGCGAGGGCCGCTTGAGTTGCCTGAACTGCGCCGGACTGAATTAGCAATCGAGCGCGAGTTCAAGAGGTCGCGGCTGCGCCCCGGTGATCTCGTGATGGCGATTCGCGGGAGCATCGGCGCGGTCCAGATACTTCCCGGCGGGACAGATATCATCAATGTCACCAGGGATGCCGCGCGAATCTCCCTCGACGGCCATATAGCACTTAATACGTACGTGCGACATGCGCTGAGCACTCGAAGAGTGCAGGATTGGCTACGTCTCCGAATTCTCGGCAGCGCAGTCACCGGCATCAACATTGGCGATCTTCGCAGAGTCCGTGTTGTCCGACCTGCCTTATCCGTCCAGCGAAGTCGAGCAGCAGAACTTGACAAGGCCGAAGCGTACTTGGACGAAATCGCGCGCCTGATGGGGCGCAGCCGTGCGCTGCTCGTAGAACGTAGGCAAGCGATCATCACTGCCGCAGTGACTGGGCGGTTTGACGTGGCGACAGCACAGAACGTCGCCTGATGTCCGTCCACTCCGAGATTGCGTTTGAGGCCGGCGTGGAGGCTCACCTGCTGGCCCACGGCTGGGTGCAGGGGACGGCATCGCATTACCGGCGTGATCTTGGCTTGGATACGGCGGTGCTGTTCGAGTTCATCGGGGCGACGCAGCCGCAGGAGTGGGAGCGGCTGCTCGGGCTGCATGGTGGTGCGGATCGGGCGCAGGCCGCGTTCGCCAAGCGGCTGGCAGCCGAGATCTACTCGCGGGGCACGATCGACGTGCTGCGGCGCGGGGTCGATGACCTGGGCGTGAAGATCAGGCTGGCGTTCTTTCGACCAGCCCATGAGTTGACGCCTGGTCTGCGGTCGCTGTACGACGCGAACCGGCTGGTGGTGACCCGGCAGGTGCATCACTCGGAGTCCAACCCGGCGGACTCGGTGGACCTGCTGCTGTCGCTGAACGGGTTGCCGGTGGCGACGGCAGAATTGAAGAACGAGGTCACCGGGCAGTCGGTGGTGGACGCGAAGCGGCAGTACCGCAAAGACCGCAACCCGAAGGACGTGCTGTTCGCCAAGCGGGCGGTGGTGCACTTCGCCGTCGACCAGGACCTGGTGTTCCTCACCACGCGGCTGGCCGGGGACTCGACGGAGTTCCTGCCGTTCAATCAGGGCTCGGGCGGTGCCGGTCAACCGGGTGGCAAGGGCAACCCGCCGAATCCCGGCGGCTACCGCACCGCTTACCTGTGGGAGCGGGTGTGGCAGCGCGATGCTTGGCTGGACCTGCTGCACCGGTTTGTCCACGAGAACAGGCCCCGCAAGGGTGGCAAGAAGAACGCATCCGCTCGGGTGATCTTCCCGCGATATCAGCAGTGGGATGTGGTGCTGCGGCTGGCGGAGCACGCTTGGACGCACGGGCCGGGCCGGAACTACCTGGTTCAGCACTCCGCCGGGTCGGGGAAGAGCAACAGCATCGCCTGGCTGGCACACCGGCTCTCCACCCTGCACACCGCAGCCGACCCGACTCTGCTTGGCGAGGCGGCGACTCGGGCTGGGCTGGGACCGAACGAGCGGGTGTTCAACAAGGTGATCGTGGTCACCGACCGGGTGGTGTTAGACCGGCAGTTGCAGGACACCATCTGGCAGTTTGATCACACCCCCGGCGTGGTGGAGCGGATCGACCGCAGTTCCCAGCAGTTGGCCGACGCGCTCGCTGGGGCGAAGGCCCAGGTGATCATCACCACGTTGCAGAAGTTCCCCGTGATCGCGAAGTCCGCGACCGACCTGGCTGGTTCCCGATTCGCGGTGATCGTGGACGAGGCGCATTCGTCGCAATCCGGGGAGTCCGCAAAGGGGCTCAAGGCCGTCCTCTCAGTACCGTCGCCGGCGACGGCCGACAGTGGGCAGGACCCGCTGGCTGCGGCGGAGGCGCACGACGCCACAGCCGAGGAGCTCGACGACCCGCAGGAGGCGCTGGCCGCCGAGGTGGAGGCGCTGCAACGAAGTGTCGCGACGCGGGGGCGGCAGCCGAACCTGTCGTTCTTCGCGTTCACCGCCACCCCGAAGCACAAGACGCTGGAGCTGTTCGGTGAGCGCATCCCGGACGCGGCAGTGGAGTCCGGCGAGCGGCTGGAGCCGTTCCACCTGTACTCCATGCGCCAGGCCATCGAGGAGGGCTTCATCCTGGACGTGCTGGCCAACTACGTCACCTACGACACCTACTTCCGGCTGGCCAACGGCCTCGGTCCGACCGATGACCCGGAGGTGGACAGGCGCAAGGCGAACGCCGCGCTGGCGCGGTTCGTGGCGCTGCACCCGACGAACCTGGCGCAGAAGTCCGAGATCATCGTCAAGCACTTCCGGGCCGTCACCCGCCGCCAGATCGGCGGGAAGGCCAAGGCGATGGTGGTCACCCGATCCCGGCTGCACGCGGTGCGATACCGACAGGCCATCCAGAAGTACCTCGACGAGCAGCACATCACCGACCTGCGGGCGCTGGTGGCCTTCTCCGGCACGGTGGAGGACCCCGACCTGCCTGGTGTTACCTACACCGAGCCGTCAATGAACTGTTTCCCCGAGTCCGAGACCGCCGCCCGGTTCAAGGGCGATCCACCCTTCGCCCCCGGGGATTACCACGTCCTGATCGTCGCGGAGAAGTACCAGACCGGGTTCGACGAGCCGCTGCTGCACACCATGTACGTCGACAAGCGCCTCGACGGCGTCAAGGCCGTGCAGACCCTGTCCCGGCTCAACCGGATCGCCCCCGGCAAGGACTCCACGTTCGTGCTCGACTTTGCCAACGAGGCTGAGGACATTCAGGCCGCGTTCCGGCCGTTCTACGAAGTGTCCTGGACGGAGCCGACCGACCCCAACGTGCTGTTCAATCTCCGCAGTCGGATCATGCACCATGCCGTGATCGACCCCGAGGAAATGCGGGAGATGGTATCCGCGCTGCTCGCCACCGACGCGAAGGCGCACGCTGCTCTGTACGCCAAGACCGACCCGGCGGTTGAGCGGTACCTGGCCCTGCCGCAGCTCGACGACCGCGAGGACTTCCGCACCGCCCTTCGGGACTTCACCCGCACCTACGCCTTTCTCGGTCAGGTGGTCCCGTTCCGCAGCACCGAGTTGGAGGAGCTGTTCTACTACGGCAAGATCCTTCTCACTCGACTACCCAAGACTGAAGACGACGACGGCGGCCTTGACCTCGGCGATGCCGCCGTACTTACCCATATCCGCACCCAGGTCGAGGGTGAGCACAACCTCTCTCTCGCCGAGGGCCAGGCCGAGCCGGTGAAAGGGATCGGCGGTGGTGGCCGAGGTGCGCAACACGTCGCGGACAAGGAGTTGCTGAGCCACATCATCGACCTGCTCAACGAACGCTTCGGCACCGACCTGGGCGAAGCGGACCGGGTGTGGTTCGAGCAGCAGGTCCAAGCCGCCACAGAGCGGCAGGACCTCCGCCGTGTCGCCGAGGGCAATACGGAGGAGCAATTCGGCTACGTCTTCGACCGGGAGTTTCAGAACGTTGTCATGGATCGGTCCGCTGCCAACGACAACCTGCTCCGCATGTTCTTCGACAAACCGGAATTCGCGGCCGCCCTCACCACATGGGCGCGCCATGAGGTCTTCACCAAGATCCGAGGGGATGCCGCCTAGAGGGCTACAAGACCGCAGTTAGCCGGGCGCCCGAGGCGACGTAGCGCCGACGGGTTGACGACGGCGCCACCGAGGGCTCGGATCTGACCAGCCTCGGACATGCTTCGTCGAAGCTGGCTATCCGCTAGCGGAGGACTGCCGCGCCGCGATGATCCTCGTCTG
>DASVHT010000290.1:0-11122 GCA_036382455.1 Dermatophilaceae bacterium | reverse complement strand
GATGGCCAGATCCGCACCAACGGGAACGGTCTCGTCCTCGCCGACCAAGATCTTGGTGATCGTGCCCGCCAGCGGTGACGGGATCTCGGTGTCGACCTTGTCCGTCGACACCTCGAGTAGCGGCTCGTCGACCGCTATCTGGTCACCCTCGGCCTTGAGCCAACGAGTGACTGTCCCTTCGGTCACCGACTCGCCAAGGGCCGGCATGCTGACAGTTGTGCCGCCGGAGACCACTTCGTCCGGGACAGCCGACGCGGCCGCTGCGGGCGTTTCGGGAGCTTCAACCGCTGCGGCGGGCGCAGGTTCGGCGGCCGGCTCGCCTTGTTCCGCAGCTGGCGCTTCCTGCTCCGTGAACGGCTGTGCCTGCTCCGTGACGGGCTGTGCCTGCTCCGTGACGGGCTGTGCCTGCTCCGTCGGGGGCTCTGCCGCTGGCGCGGCAGATTCAGAAGGAGCCGTCGCACCTTCGCCGATAACGGCGAGATCCGCGCCAACCGGCACGGTCTCGTCCTCAGCCACCAGGATCTCCTGCAACGTGCCGGCGACGGGCGACGGGATCTCCGTGTCGACCTTGTCGGTGGACACCTCCAGCAACGGCTCGTCGAGGGCCACTGTGTCCCCGACGTTCTTCAGCCAGCGCGTCACGGTCCCCTCCGTGACAGACTCCCCAAGGGCCGGCATGGTCACGCGTTCAGACATGAGTTGCGGTCTCCTCGTTGTGCGGTGCGACGGTCACTGACTAGGGACTGGATATGGCTGCGTAGCTGGATGCGGTTGCGTTCTGGATACGGCTGGGTTTCTGAATTCGGATTGCGGCGCGCTGACGTCGGCGGACTCAGGCGTGGGCGTGCAGTGGCTTCCCGGCCAGGGCCAGGTGGGCCTCGCCGAGAGCTTCGTTCTGGGTCGGGTGAGCGTGGATGAGCTGCGCGACGTCGGAGGGCAAGGCCTCCCAGTTGTAGATCAGCTGTGCTTCGCCGACCTGCTCGCCGATGCGGGCGCCGATCATGTGCACACCGACGACCGGGCCGTCCTTCTGGCGAACGAGCTTGATGAAGCCCTGGGTCGCCAGGATCTGGCTCTTGCCGTTGCCGCCGAGGTTGTAGTCGTACGTCTCGATCTCGGCGAACTTCTCCCTGGCCTGCGTCTCGGTGTAGCCAACTGACGCGATCTCGGGCTCGCAGTACGTGACCCGCGGGATGCCCATCTCGTCGATCACCGGCGGGTTGAGCCCGGCTATCTGTTCTGCGACGAAGATGCCCTGGCCGAAGCCGCGGTGGGCCAGCTGCAGACCGGGCACGATATCTCCGACGGCATAGATGCCGTCGACGTTGGTCTGGCAGCGCTCGTTGGTCAGGACGAAACCTCGGTCGATGGTGACGCCGGCCTCTTCGTAGCCCAGACCGGCGGTGACCGGACCACGGCCCACGGCCACCAGCAAGAGGTCGGCCTCGATGGTCTCACCGGACTCCAGCGACACCTGCACAACGTCACCGGACTGGGTGGCACCAGAGAACTTCACACCGGTCTGGAAGCTGATCTTGCGCTTGCGGAAGGCCCGCTCGAGCTGCTTGGAGATTGCCTCGTCCTCCGCCGCCACCAAACGGGGGAGCGCCTCGATGATCGTGACCTCCGAGCCGAACGACTTGAACACGGAAGCGAACTCGACGCCGATGACGCCACCACCCAGGACCACGACTCGCGCAGGGACATGGTCGAGGAAGAGCGCCTGGTCGCTGGTCATGATCTTGCCGGCGATGTCCAGGCCAGGGAGCGACTTGGCGTAGGAACCGGTGGCCAGGACGACGTTCTTGCCGACCAGCTGGCGGCCTGCGACCTCGACGGTGTTCTTGGCAACGAGACGACCCTCGCCCTCGACAAGCTCGATGCTCTTGGACTTCACCAAGCCCTGAAGGCCCTTGTAGAGGCGCTCCACGACGCCATTCTTGTAGGCGTTGACTCCGCTCATGTCGACCGACTCAAAAGTGGTCTTGACCCCGAACTGCTCGCCCTCGCGGGCCGTGTCGGCGACCTCCGCGGCATGCAGGAGCGCCTTGGTCGGGATGCAGCCCATGTGCAGGCAGGTACCCCCCAGCTTCCCCTTCTCGACCAGGGCCACGGTCAGGCCGAGCTCGGCGGCCCGCAGGGCGCAGGCATAACCACCGCTGCCTCCACCGAGGATCACGATGTCGAACGAGTTCGCGGCGGTAGCCGACATTGCGGATGCTCCCTTGCGTGTGCGCATCTGACCGGACGTCGCCCCTGGGTCGTTGCGCACGCGTCTGCGCACGGCTCACCCTGGAGGTCGTACAGCATCTTGCCATTGATCAGGGGCACAGCCGCAAGTAGGGACGCGTGGCGAACGGCCATCCGCGCACGACGAGGGATGCGGGGTCATAGAGTCTTCGCATGACGTGGTTGGAAATACCCGCAAGTGGAGCTGCCGGATGAGGTGGCCCGGAAGGCTGCGTCGGCACCGCGCACCTCAGCGATCCGGGCCCGTCGACGGACCTGGGATGACGGTGGACATCAAGGCGGTCCGGGATCACCTCGCGTCCTTCGTGAGCAGCAGGCGTGGGGTTGAGGCTTTCGTCGAGCCGCCGACCAACGTCACCGCGACCACCGTGGTGCTGATTGCGCACGACGGCGAGTGGACCCGGCGAGCGGTGGGCTCCCGGGAGGCGGCGTTCGAGCTGCCGCGGGCACTCGGAATACCGGTGTATGACGTCAACCAGACCGGCTATCCCTCGCGCATGCGCGAGTGGAACTCCAGACAGCGCAAGGGTTCCCAGTAAGGCGGTGGTATGCCGCGTCCTCTCGTGCCAGAGTTGGGAACACAGTGACGAAGGAGAGCATCCATGACCAAAGATGCAGACAAGCCCGACAGTGACGAGCCGGCCGCTGTGACCTCGGCCGAGGATGTGAAGCGCAAGTTCCGCGAGGCGCTGGACAGAAAGCATGCCCACGGCGGACGTGACGTCTCCGATGACGGCGAGAACGCGAAGATCCATGGGGCACACGGACCGGCCAAGGCGCAGCAGATGTTCCGGCGCAAGAGCGGCGGCTGATCACCACCGGGTCGCTCATCGACCATCAGGCACGGAGGAGGGAAGCGACCACGGTGACGTGGCGGCTTCCCTCCTTGGTGTGAGCTGTATGCCGAGTAGTCAGGCCTGGGACTCGGCGATCCCCACAAGGGTGCGGACTCCGAAGCCTGTGCCCTGTTTCGGGGTATAGCCCCACGGTGTCTTGTCGTTGAACGCTGGTCCGGCGATGTCGAGATGGGCCCACGGAATCGGTCGGCCATTCTTGTCATTGCCGATGAACTCGCCCAGGAACCAGCCCGCGAAGATGACAGCGGTTGGCCCTGACTGCAACAGGTCGGCGACGGGGGAGTCCAGGCTGGGTCGGATATCCTCGAGCAGCGGGAAGGGCCACATCGGCTCGCCGACAGCGTCAGCGATCGTCATGACGCTGTCGCGCAGGTCGTCGTCGTTGCTCAGGACCGCCGCAGTGCGGTCGCCCAGGGCGGCCACGGCGGCGCCGGTCAGGGTGGCGATGTCGATGATGAGGTCGGGCCTCTTCTCCGAGGCCAGAGCGAGACCGTCGGCCAGGACCATCCGTCCTTCGGCGTCGGTGTTGTTGAGCTCGACGGTCTTGCCACCGCGCATCGTGACGACATCGTCCGGGCGGCACGCGCCGGTCCCTGGCATGTTCTCGGCCAGGCAGAGGTATGCGCTGACCTCGACCGGCAGGCCGAGCTCGGCGATGGCGAAGACGGCGGCGGCGACCGCGGCAGCGCCCGCCATATCGCACTTCATGGTGGTCATGCTCTTGCCGGGCTTGATGGTCAGGCCGCCGGAGTCGAAGGTGATGCCCTTGCCGACGAGCGCGACGTGCTTTTGTTGCTTGCGTGCCTGGGCCGGCTTGTAGTGCAACGTGACCAGGCGAGGCGGGCGGGCCGAGCCGCCGCCAACCGCCAGATGACCCCCAAAACCGCCACGAGCCAGACCTCTCTCGTCGAGCACCGAGAACGTGACGCCGCTGCCGTCCGCGCGCTTCTTGATCTCGGCCGCAAATGTTGCCGGGTAGAGGTTGTTCGGGGCCTGGTTGACCAGGTCCCGCGTGTACGTCGTGGCCTCGCCGAGAGCGATGGCCCGCTTGATGGCAGTGCGCAGGGACCGGTCCCGTGCTGCCGGCGATACGACGGTGAGGAGCTTGACGGGAGCTGAGGTCAGGCCGGCGGTGGCGCTTCTGAGCGTGTAAGCCCCGAAGAGCGCACCCTCAGCGGCGGCGGCGGCCTCGGGAACGCCATCTCCCGGAGCCACCACGACGGCCGAGGAAAGACCGCTGAGCTGGCGTGTCGCAGACCCGACTGCGCGGCGGACGGCTTCGGCGCCCAGGGGCTCACCCTCGACCGGCGCCAGGCCGGCGCCGGCAACGACGACAAGTGCGGCTGTGAGGCCGGGCACGGAGACCAGCTTGATGACCTCGTCAGCGACACCCTTGGCCCTGAGCGTCAACAGCGCTGACTCAAGGTGTGCAACGGTCTCGTCGCTCAGGCCGTGACCCTGCACAAGAGCGGCACCCTCGTCTGTCTGGACCGAGACGAGGACGAGCGCATCACCCTTCAGGTTGGCTGCGGGGCGGTCGGACACCTTCAACGTGGTCACGGTCATTGTCCTTCGTGTCTGGGGCTGAGATGCGGCAGATGTGCGCCTCACCGGGGCGAGAGTCCTGAGCCGTCCTTGCTGAGGATAGCCACGGCCGATTCCCGATACGGTGGCCACATGACTGACGCCGTTCTCAAAACGTCCCCCCTCCATGATCGTCACCTGGCGCTTGGCGCGAAGATGGCAGACTTCGGCGGCTGGGAGATGCCGATCGAGTACCCGGGCGGGGGTGTCGTACGCGAGCACACGGCCGTCCGTGAGCGAGTGGGGATCTTCGACGTCAGCCATCTGGGCAAGGCCAGCGTGAAGGGTCCGGGCGCAGCGGCATTCATCAACTCCACGTTGACCAACGACCTGGGGCGCATCCACGAAGGCAAGGCGCAGTACACGCTGTGCTGCGACGAGACCGGCGGGGTGGTCGATGACCTGATCGTCTATCTGCGCGCAGCCGACGATGTCTTCCTTATTCCCAATGCTTCCAACACTGCTGAGGTCGTGCGTCGGCTGCATGCGGCCGCGCCACAGGGTCTGCAGGTCGAGAATCTGCACGATGACTATGCCGTCATCGCGGTTCAGGGGCCCAATAGTGACGAGGTCCTGCAGGCCCTCGGCCTGCCGACCGGCCATGAGTACATGTCGTTCGTCGAGACCGAGTGGAGCGGCAAGCCGCTCATCGTCTGCCGCACCGGCTACACGGGTGAGCACGGCTACGAGCTTGTCCCGCGCTGGGACGACTCGCTGGCACTCTGGGACGCGCTCATTGCGGCGGCGGCACCCTATGACGGGCTGCCCTGCGGCCTCGGGGCGCGAGACACGCTGCGAACCGAGATGGGCTACCCGCTGCATGGCCACGAGCTGAGCATGGACATCTCACCGGTACAGGCGCGTGCCGGCTGGGCCGTTGGCTGGAAGAAGGAGGCCTTCTGGGGGAAGGACGCCCTGGCGGCCGAGAGGGCCGAAGGCCCCAAGCGGGTCAACTGGGGTCTGCTGGCCACCGGTCGTGGTATTCCGCGTTCACACTGCGCGGTCAAGGGCGCCGATGGTGCTGCGCTGGGCGAGATCACCTCCGGAACGTTCTCCCCGACCCTGAAGCAGGGAATCGCGTTGGCGTTGCTCGGTGCGACCGTCAAGGAGGGCGACGAGGTCGTCATCGACGTGCGCGGCCGCGACGTGACCGCCAAGGTCGTCAAGCCCCCGTTCGTCCAGGTCCAGGTGCGCGAAAACTGAGCAATAGCACGGTTGACGCTCAAATCCATTGACCTGCAACGTGATCCGGCGTCCGCCCGTGCTCAGATGTCGTAGACCTCGAAGGTGACGGCGTGCTCCACGCCCATGGCCTTGCCACCACCGCCGAGGATCATCCCAAGCAGATCCCGCGGTGCCGGATAGTCCTGGCCCAGGCCCTGGAGATAAGCCCGATGTGCCTCCAGCGACGCCACTCCAGCGTCGAGGTGTCCGGTCACGTCCACCCCGTGGGTGTGCTCGGATGAGCCAGCCATACACACCCACCTGACACCGCTCCATGGCTCGAGGCCTTCGTCAGCCAGCTCGGGGTGGATCCAACGGTTGCCGGCATCCTTGGACGCGTCCAGTGCCGCGAGCCCGACGGCGCGGTGGTCGGCCTGGTTGGTGCCGCCGCCCGCGAACCGCTCGTGGTGGGTGAGGGTGATGACGACCTCGGGCTTGTGGATGCGGATTGCGCGGGCGATGTCGCGACGCAGAGGCAGGCCGTACTCGACCATGCCATCGTCGTAGCTCAGGAACTCCACGACATCGACACCCACCTCGGCTGCCCCGTCGCGCTCCTCATGAGCCCGAACCGCCGCCGCCTCGCTTGGCGGGACACCGTCGATCCCGGCCTCGCCATGGGTGGCCAGCAGGTAGGTGACGATCTTGCCCTGTTGCACCCAGTGATCGACCGCAGCGGCAAGGCCGTACTCGAGATCGTCGGGGTGCGCGGCCACGCAGAGCGCGCGTGACCAGGACTCGTCGAAAGAAGGGAGGACCTGCTCGTGGCGTGATCGATGGTCGCTCATGTCGGGTCACGCTACACAGCGGTCAAACGCCGGGCGACCGATCGCGAAGACAGGACGTACCGTCCTGGTTGACCCTCGCGTACGGCATTAGGGTCGTAAGTTCTTGCGACCCTTGCTCAGAGGTGGACTCGTGACAACGATCGACGACCGACAACGCGGCGAGCTTGGCCAGCAATGACCCTGCCTGAGCGTCCGGAACCCCTGCTGCCGTTGGGGTTACGTCTGCGTGAGCGTCGAGTCGTGGTTGTGGGCGGGGGTCCGGTGGCCCTTCGCCGCGTTGGTGCTCTGCTTGCAGCTCGCGCCGACGTCACCGTGGTGTCGCCCGCCGCAGTGGCGGCATTGGAGGATCTCGCCGAGCGCGGCCGGATCCACTGGCATCAGCGGCCCTACGAGCCGGGTGACCTACAGGACGCCTGGCTCGCCATGGCCTGCACGGCCGACGCCGAGGTCAACGCGGAGGTGCTTGCCGCGGCGGACGAGGCCCGCATCTTCTGCCTCCGTGCTGATGACGCCTCGAGGGCCTCAGCGTGGATGCCGGCCACTGGCCGCCGAGGACGCGCCACCGTGAGTGTCCATGCCGACCGTGACCCACATACCGCTGCTGCACTGCGTGATGCCGCTGTCGCTGCGGTGGAGGCAGCGTTACGGGAGGACGCCCAGCCGGGAAGCCGACGCCGCTCAGAGGCAGCCGGCTCAGGCAGGGTGATTCTCGTTGGCGGAGGTCCTGGCGATCCGGAGCTGTTGACCCTCAAGGGGTTTCAGGCACTGGCCGATGCCGATGTCGTCGTCGTCGACCGACTGGCGCCGCTGGCAGCTCTGGACGGGCTGCGTGAGGGTGTCGAGATCATCGACGTCTCGAAGATCCCCCGTGGGCGTTTCACGCCCCAGGAGGAGATCAACGACGTCCTGGTTCGTCGAGCGCGTGAGGGTCGCGTCGTGATTCGGCTCAAGGGGGGAGACCCGTTCGTGTTCGGGCGCGGCCAGGAAGAGGTCATCGCGTGCCAGGAGGCCGGAGTCCCGGTAGAGGTCATCCCCGGCGTCTCGTCGGCGATAGCGGCACCCGAGCTGGCCGGCATACCTCTCACCCATCGCGGAGTGTCGCAGGGATTCACCGTGGTCTCCGGACACGCATCCCCGGAGGATCCGCGGAGCACCCTGGACTGGGTGGCCTTGGCGCGTGGAGGCACAACGCTCGTCATCCTCATGGGTGTGGAGACACTCTCGTCCATCGTTGGCGCGCTGGTTGACGCAGGACGTGACGGGGACACCCCCGTCGCGTGCGTGATGGACGCGGGTCTGGCCAGCCAGCAGGTCGTCGTCACCACCCTGGCCCTGGTCGTCAGCTCCGGCCCCCCGCCAGGGCTGCGTTCTCCCGCCGTGATCGTCATCGGAGCCGTTGCCGCGTTCGCCGCCAGATAGCGGTTGCCTGCTGGATAAGGTGACGTCCATGACTGATGAGTGGACGTGGTCCTACCTTGACGCCGACGCCATGGCGATGACTGGTGAGTCGCTGGTCACGACCGGGTTTCCCTCACAGAGCGAAGCCGAGAGCTGGCTCGGTGAGCAGTGGCGGCAGCTGATCGACGTCGGTGTTGAAGGGGTCACGCTCCAGCACGAAGGCACCGTGGTCTACGGACCCATGAGCCTGCGCGCGGCTCAGTGAGCGGCTCCGGAAGCGCTCTTCCGCTGGGCCCAGGGTTGGTCCGGGACATTGAGCATCAGGTGCGCACAGCGCAGAGTCAGTGGCACTCGCCGGCCGTGAGCGCTGGCGTCGTCCGGGACGGCCTGCTCGTGTGGTCCACCCACATCGGCTCGGCACGGCTGGATCCGATGGCGACGCCCACCGACGATACGCAGTACATGATCGGTTCGATCACCAAGACGTTTACGGCGGTGCTCATCATGGCGCTGCGCGATGCGGGCAAGCTGTCGCTGGACGACCGGCTCGAGCGGTATCTTCCGCAGACCAGACACGGCGCATTGACCATCCGTTCGATGCTTGCGCACGCCTCCGGCCTGCAGCGTGAGCCGGTCGGCCGGATCTGGGAGAACCTGGACGCGCCGGACAGGGAGCGGCTGCTGCGCGAGCTCGAGGACGCCGAGCAGGTTCTCCCCTCCCACTTCGCCTTCCACTACTCCAACCTCGCATTCGGGCTGCTGGGACAGATCGTGGAACAGATCGAGGGCCGGGCCTGGGGTGACGCCGTCGCCGAGCGCGTCCTCGGGCCACTGGAGATGAGGGCCACTGGTCTCGCCCCTGATCGCGAAGGCCGGGCTCTGGGCTACCAGGTTCATCCGCACACCGCAGTCGCGACGCTCGAACCGCAGTTCGAGCTCAACGCGACGGCACCTTTTGGCGGACTCTGGAGCACGGTTGCCGACCTCGGACGCTATGCCGCATTCGTCGCTGACCCGATCGAGGAGATCCTCTCGCCCGACACCATGGACGAGATGTGCCAGCCGGTGATCATGGCCGACGTCGAGGGCTGGACCCGGGCCTACGGACTGGGCTATGACCTGCAGCGCACCGGCGAAAGGGTCCTGGCCGGTCACGGGGGGGCGATGCCCGGCTTCTTGGCCGGCCTACGCGTACGGCGCCAGGACCGGGTCGGGGCGGTGGTCTTCGCCAACTGCACCGCAGGCGCCGAGACCGTGGCGCTCGCCGGTCAGCTGGTCAACGCCGTCCTTGATGCCGAGCCCGCCGGTGCGACTCCGTGGACCCCATCCCAGGCACAGCCGGGCTTTGACGGCCTGCTCGGCAGCTGGTGGGCCGAGGGAGCGGAGATCGTCTTCGAGGTGCGCGACAACGCCCTCTGGTCGCGGATCCCCGGTGGCCTGTCCATCGCAGACACGCGCTTCGCCCGCATCGACTCCGATCGATTCCGTGCGGAGGTCGGACGGGAACGCGGTGAGCTGCTCGAGATCACCCGAGGATCGGGCGGCGACGTCGAGCGGATGCACTTCGCGACGTACGCACTCACCCGTGCTCCGACGGCGTTTGCTGACCTGCTCGACTGAGCGGTTTGGCTGACCCGCTCGGGTGAGCAGCTCAGCCTTTCGGGTCGGGACCTACGTGCGCTTGAACCCGCTCGCGATCTTGGGACTTGCACGGGCGATCTGGGGACGTGGCAGCCGCGAGCGTCGCATCTGGAAGGCGCGCATCACGGCATACATGGCTGATCCGCGAGGTGGAGCCTCGCCAAACTTTGCGACGATCTTCGCCTTCATGCGTCGCCACATCAGGAAGGCGTCCAGCACGCCGACCACCACCAGTCCGTAGACCAGGACGAACACCAACAGCGTCGTCCAGGATGCGAACGAGGGGACGATGACAGGCACGAAGGTCAGGGCAAGCACCAGGATCATGACAGGCAGCATGAACTCGCCAACGTTCCAGCGAGCGTCCACGACGTCGCGGATGTAGTGCTTGACCGGACCCTTGTCGCGAGCAGGTAGCGCAGACTCATCCCCGGACAGCAGCGCGGCGCGTTGCTTGGCGCGAGCCAACCGGCTGGCCTCACGCGACTGGCCGGCCGCGGCCTTGCGGTCCTTGGGCACGAGGGGACGTCTGCGCGCCGCCTCCTGTTCCCGCCGGGACGGTGTGGGGCGGTTCTTGGCACCCGGCCGATCGGCGTACGCGATTGCCGATGGTGCGCCGTTCTCGGGAGTCTTCTTGCGTCCGAACACGGAGCCCACTGTATGTCGTGTGAGCGGGTGTCCTCGTATCGCCCATCGGCGGCATGGTCAGGAGGCCGCATCGGCTCGAGTGGGTACGCTCGCGGTCGTGACCTACGACGTTCTCACCCCAGACCTTGACCCGGCCCGACGCAGCGCCCTGCGGACAAAGGTCAGCGAGCTTCTGCCCACATTGCGCCAGGACCTCGAGGCGCTGACCCGGATCCCCAGCGTCTCGTTGGCGGCCTTCGACCAGGCACAGGTGGAGGCCAGCGCCGAGGCCGTTGCTGAGCTGCTTCGAGCCGAAGGCCTCGAGGTCGAGATCATCCGGGAGGGCGGCCGGCCCGCGGTCATCGGTCACCTCGACGGGCCTGAGGGCGCACCTACCGTCATGCTCTACGCCCATCACGACGTCCAGCCTGCAGGGGCCGAATCCGAATGGGACAGCCCGCCGTTCGAGCCGACTGAACGTGAGGGACGGGTTTACGCCCGTGGCATCGCCGACGACAAGGCCGGCATCATGGCGCACATCGCGGCCCTGCGCGCCCACTCCGGCGCGATGCCGGTCGGCGTCATCGTCTTCGTCGAAGGCGAGGAGGAGATCGGCTCGGACAGCCTGGGCGCCATTCTTGAACGGCATGGCGAGAAGCTGCGCGCCGACGTGATCGTCCTTGCCGACTCAACGAACTGGGCGGTGGGGGAGCCGGCGCTGACGACGACGCTGCGCGGCCTGGTCCGCGTCGT
>DASVHT010000289.1:0-6010 GCA_036382455.1 Dermatophilaceae bacterium | reverse complement strand
GTCGATCATGCTCGCGGGCTTCGTGTTCGGTCTGGCATTGGCCGGGATCGGAGAACCACGTCGCCTGGCACGGCAGCTGTTCGCGGTGACCGAGGGCTTTCTCGGCCCTTTGTTCTTCGTCTGGCTCGGCGCCTCACTGGAACTTCGAGCGCTCGCTGCCCGGCCCACGTTGATCGTGCTGGGTCTGTTGCTCGGGCTGGGCGCCGTGCTCAGCCACTGGTTGACCCGGCCCACCGGACAGCCACTGAGCGTGGGCTCGCTGGCGGCGGCGCAGCTCGGTGTGCCGGTCGCTGCCGCGGCCCTGGGCACCAGCCTGAACATCCTGCAACCCGGCGAACCTGCCGCCCTGGTCCTGGGGGCGCTGGTCACCGTCGCTGTGGCGACCGTCGCCGGCGGGTCAGCAGTCCGGCACGGATACCTCCGCTCCCCCGATGACGCGTCGCCGACTCAGCGGGCGCGGCGGACCCGGCCCTCGTCCCAGACCGGCTCGCCGGACTCATAGACCGAGCCGTCCTGGCCGAAGACGAGGAAGCGGTCGAACCCCTTGGCGAACCAGCGGTCGTGCGTCACGGCCACGACGGTGCCGTCAAAGGCCTCGAGCCCCTCTTCCAGCGCCTCGGCCGAGTGCAGGTCCAGGTTGTCGGTGGGCTCGTCCAGGAGCAGGAGCGTGGCGCCGCTCAGCTCGAGCAGCAAGATCTGGAACCGGGCCTGCTGACCGCCCGAGAGCGACTCGAAGGTCTGCTCCGAGGCGCGCGCGAGCTCATAGCGGTCCAGCGCTCTGGCTGCTTCCTCGCGCGGCTTGCCGGCACGATGTTCATCGCCTCGGTGCAGGATCTCCAACAAGGTACGTCCCATCAACGCGGGGTGCTGGTGGGTCTGGGCGAACCAGCCCGGACGCACCCGCGAGCCGAGGCGGGCGACGCCGGCGTGCTCAACCGTCATCGGCTGCACATCACCGACGGGGCGGTGCTCCGGCCCCGGGTCGCTGCCGCCAGCGGCCAGAAGTCGCAGGAAGTAGGACTTGCCGGATCCGTTGCTACCCAGGACCGCGACCCGCTCGCCGTACCAGATCTCCAGGTCGAACGGCTGCATCAGCCCGGTCAGCTCGAGCCGCTCGGTGATGACGGCACGCTTGGCAGTCCGACCGCCCTTGAGCCGCATCCGCACGTTCTGCTCATGCGGGACCAGCTCAGGGGGCCCGGCCTCGACGAACCGGCGCAACCGCGTCTCAGCGGCCTGGAGCTTGGGCGCCATGTCGGAGTTGTACGACGCCTTCTGGCGGTACATGATCACCAGCGCCTTGAGCTTGGCGTGCTCCTCGTCCCATCGGCGGCGCAGCTCCTCCAGCTTGCTGTTGCGGTCGATCCGGGCCTGGTGGTAGGTCGAGAAACGGCCCACGTGCACCCACAGCGTCGACCCGGCAGCACCGGGCTCCAAGGTCGCGATCCGCGTTGCGACCCGATCGAGCAGCTCCCGGTCGTGGCTGATGAACAGCACCGTCTTGGCGGAGGCGACCAGCTGCTCCTCGAGCCAGCGTTTCGTCGGCACGTCCAGGTAGTTGTCGGGTTCGTCGAGCATGAGCACCTCTTCGGGCCCGCGCAGCAACGCCTCGAGTACCAGGCGCTTCTGCTCTCCTCCGGACAGGGTCCGCACGGCGCGCCACTGCGCCTGCTCGAAAGGTATGCCGATCGCCGCCACCGTGCAGACGTCCCAGAGCGTCTCGTGCTCGTACCCGCCGGCGTCGGCCCAGTCAGCCAGCGACTGCGCATACGCCATCTGGGCCGGCTCGTCGTCGACCTCGAGCATCGCCATCTCGGCCTTGTCGAGCGCCGCCGCCACGGCGCGGATGGCCGATGGCGCCACGCTGACAAGCAGGTCCCGCACGCTCGACTCGTCGCGAACGGACCCGATGAACTGCCGCATGACGCCCAACCCACCGCTACGGGTCACAGCACCCTCGGCCGCAGTCAGGTCCCCGCTGACGATCCGGGACAACGAGGTCTTGCCGGAGCCGTTGGGGCCGACCAGGGCGACCTTGGCGCTCTCGCCCACCCTCAGGCTGACCCCGTTGAGCAGAGGTCGTCCGTCGGGCAGGAAGTAGCTGACCGCATTGACGTCGAGGTGACCCACAACAGGCCACTGTGACGCATCGGGAGGGCCGGTGTCACCTCGTTATCAGGAGCTGGTGCCACGACCGGGCCACCCGCCCGACGAGGCACCGGTTGCCCGGGGGTCGTGAGTGGCTTCATCCGCTCAGGCGAGCAACATCCTGCTCCACAGGTCCACCAACAATGCTTGGTATCGCGCGGGCGTCCAGTCCCGCTGTTCCAGCAACAGCCAGTACTCGGCGGCGTTGGTAGACCACACCACGTCCGCGACCTCCTCGTCGGCTAGGTCATCGCGCAGCTCGCCGGTCGAACGCAGGTCGGCGGCAAAGAGCCGCATGTTGGCCGCTCGTCGCTTCACCAGCCGTTGCCACGCGGCAGCGCAGTCGGCGTCGCTCTCCCCCGCTGCGCGAAGGGCTTCCTGCAGGGGTGCGGTCTGCGGGACAAGCCCTGCCACCGCGGCCGCGTAGACCCTGATCTTCCCCAGAGCGGACGGTTCGGTCCGGATCGCCAGCACGTAGTCACGCTGTTCAGCGGGCACCTGCTCGTCCGCCCCACCCAGCACCATGTCGATGACGGCGAGCACCAGCTCCGGCTTGCGCCCTACCGAGGCGTAGACCGTGTCCACCGAAACCCCGGCCAAATGAGCGATATCCGCGACGGAGGTAGCGGCATACCCCCTGTCCTGCAACAAATCCCGTGCTGCCGTCAGGACGGAGGAACGCGTGGTCGCCGCCTGCTCGCGGCGGTGCGGCGAGCGGTAGCTGCGGGTCTTGACTTGCCTCGGCACGCGTCCTAGCGTAGCAGTATTCATCCGAAGCCGTTTCGGGCGAATTACCGAGGAGACCGCAATGACCGAGCTACCCACGCACACGGAGCCTCTTGCCGCGCTCCATTATCCCGCCGAATCGGCGCCGGCGACATGGGCAATGGGTTCGCTGTTCGAGCATCTCCTCAGCTCCGCGGACTCGGGCGGTACCTTGGGAATCGCTCTGGTTACCCAGCCCCCGGGCACTGCCACCCCGCTGCACCGCCACACCCGCGAGGCGGAGGCGTTCTTCTTGCTCGACGGTACGATGACCTACCGCGCCGGGGACGAGACCTTCCACCTGTCCACCGGAGACTTCATCTGGCTTCCATCCGGATTGCCGCATGCGTTCCGGGTCACCGGCTCGACCCCGGTGCGGTTCCTGGGTCTCACCGCGCCCGGAGACCTCATGGCGCTCTACGACGAAGTCGGCATCCCCGCCGCCGAGCGTCGGCTCCCGGGGGTTGACGGTCTGCCGATGACCGCGGAGATAGCCCGCTGGAACGAGGTCGGACCACGTTACGGCCTGCAGGTCGTCGGCCCTCCGCTACCCGAGGACGCCTGACCGAACCGTTGATGGCGCTGAGTCAGTCCCCGCAAGCGATCCGCCTGACGCGCGACTCCTTGGCGCGACTGCCCAGGTCGACATCGGGTGGGTAGACGACCTCCTCCAGACTCAACCCATGGCCAGGCATCACGACGACTGCTGGATGACGTCGTCCCGCAACCAGAACTTGCGCCGGCCACTCGACCGACCGGCGTCCGTCCCCGACAGGGATCACCGCGCCCACCAGCGCACGGATCATCGAGCGACAGAACGCGTCGGCCACAACGGTCGCGCAGATCGTGCCGTCCTCAGCTCTGATCCACGAGTAGTCGAGCAGCGTCCGGATGGTGGTGGCGCCCTCACGCTTCTGGCAGAAGGCGGCAAAGTCGGCCAACCCCAGCAACCTCTGACTGGCTTCGTGCATGGCTTGGACGTCAAGCACCCGCCTGAAGACCACGGTGTCGTGGCGACGCAACGGGTCGAGGAGCGGTGGGTGGTCGCAGATGCGGTAGAGGTAGCGGCGCTGGATGGCCGAGAACCGCGCATGGAAACCCGGGGGCGCCAGCGAGACATCGTGCACGACGATGTCATGGGGCAGCAGCCCGTTGAGCCGGCTCATTGCAGCCTGGGCTGGAGTGCGACTGGCGCGTCCTGGCAGGAGTGCGAAAGCGGCTGGGTCGACGTCGACGTGGGCCACCGCGGCGCGGGCATGAACCCCCGCGTCCGTGCGGCCGGCCACGGTGAGCCGCACCGGCCGGGAGGCTCGCAGGATCAGGGTCAGCGCGGCTGACAGCTCGGCCTCAACCGTGCGCTTACGGGGCTGCATCGCCCACCCCGAGAACGCGGTCCCGTCGTACCCGAGATCAAGGCGAAGACGGATCAAGGACGCGAGCCCGCCACCCCCATAGGGGGCAGCGGGCTCGGTGTCGTTCATATCGGCAGGCTAGCGAACGACCTGTCTGCAGGCACGGTCAGGCGTCGGCCTTGGTGTTGGACGAGTCATCCGCCGCGTCGTCGGCATCCTGAGTCACCACGGCCTCGGCCTCTTCAGCCTCGGTCACGTCGACTTTGGTCGCCTCACCCTCGGTGGCGTCATCCTCGATCGCCTCAGCCTCGGCTTCAAAAGCCTCCTGAGCCACAGGAGCCTTTGCTGCCTTCTTGTCCCTGGCTGAGCGCTTGGTCGCCGCCTCGGCCTCGGCAACGGTGGCCTTCTTCGGCGAGAGCGGCTCACGCACCAGCTCGATGACAGCCATGGGGGCGTTGTCACCCTTGCGGTTCCCGATCTTGGTGATGCGTGTGTAGCCGCCCTGGCGCTCGGCCATGTCGGGCGCGATCTCGGTGAAGAGACGATGCACGACCCCCTTGTCGCGTACGACCGTGAGGACGCGGCGACGGGCATGCAGGTCGCCGCGCTTGGCGAAGGTGACCAGACGCTCGGCGAGAGGGCGCAGGCGCTTGGCCTTTGCCTCGGTAGTGGTGATCTGGTCGTGCTCGAACAACGACGTGGCCAGGTTGGCCAGGATCAGCCGCTCGTGCGCCGGACCACCGCCGAGACGGGGACCTTTGGTTGGCGTGGGCATGTGTGGTTCTCCTGTTGGTCTCTGACCGATCCGCGGTTCAGCGGCTCAGTCGCGCAGCTTATGAATCGGTCAGTACTGCTCATCTTCGGCGAAGGCCGAGTCGTCATCCACGTCGTCGTCGTAACGGTCGACGATTGCGCTCGGGTCGAACCCGGGCGGACTGTCCTTGAGCTGCAGGCCCATGCCCACAAGCTTGGCCTTGACCTCGTCGATCGACTTCGCGCCGAAATTGCGGATGTCCAGCAGATCAGCCTCGCTGCGCCCGACGAGCTCACCCACGGAGTGGATGCCCTCGCGCTTGAGGCAGTTGTAGGACCGAACGGTCAGGTCGAGGTCCTCGATGGGCAGGGCAAGATCGGCAGCGAGCGCGGCGTCGGTGGGCGAGGGGCCCATGTCGATGCCCTCGGCCTCGACGTTGAGCTCACGGGCCAGCCCGAACAGCTCGACCAGGGTCTTACCGGCCGAAGCCATGGCGTCGCGGGGAGCCATCGAGTTCTTGGTCTCGACCTCGACGATGAGCTTGTCGAAGTCGGTGCGCTGCTCGACGCGCGTGGCCTCGACCTTGTAGGTCACGGCCAGCACCGGTGAGTAGATGGAGTCGACGGGGATGCGGCCGATCTCGGCATCACCGGACTTGTTCTGCTGGGCAGAGACGTAACCTCGGCCGCGCTCGACGGTGAGCTCCACCTCGATCTTGCCCTTGCCGTTGAGGGTGGCAATGTGCAGATCGGGGTTGTGCACCTCGACACCCGCGGGCGGAGCGATGTCAGCGGCGGTGACGGCGCCAGGACCCTGCTTGCGCAGGTACATCACGACGGGCTCGTCATGCTCGCTGGAGACGACCAGGCCCTTGATGTTGAGGATGATCTCGGTGACGTCTTCCTTGACACCGGGGATCGTGGAGAACTCGTGCAGCACGCCATCGACGCGGATGCTCGTGACGGCGGCACCCGGGATGCTCGAGAGCAGG
>DASVHT010000288.1:0-1751 GCA_036382455.1 Dermatophilaceae bacterium | reverse complement strand
ACACAGCTGCTCGAACAGGGGTGCCCGTTACTCACCCGTTACCGCACCGCCCGAGCAATGATCAGAACCTGTGGATGGGCCCTCGGCCTGGTGACGTGAAGGAGCGCACCTTCCCGAGGATGATCCGAAGTCCAAGGAGTCTGATCAGGGCCGGCGTTGGAGCGCTGGTTCGGGAAGGTACGCCCGTGCTCAAAGTAGTCCAGGAAGAGAGCGAGTCCAACAAGCACGCCCCGGCCGCGGTGGGTGGGTCGCTGCTGGACGAGCTGGTGCGTGACGGTGCTCGGGCGATGCTGGCGGCGGCGTTACAGGCCGAGATCGCCGCTTACGTCGACGCGTTCGCCGACGAGCTCGACCAGGGTGGTCACCGGCTTGTGGTCCGCAACGGCTACCACGCCGAGCGGGAGGTCAGCACGGCGGCGGGCGCGGTGCCGGTGCGTCAGCCGCGGGTCAACGACAAGCGCATCGACGAGGCGACCGGGGAGCGGAAGCGGTTCTCCTCGGCGATCCTGCCGGCGTGGGCGAGGAAGTCCCCTCAGGTGGCCGAGGTGCTGCCGCTGCTTTACCTGCACGGCCTGTCCAGCGGGGACTTCTGTCCGGCGTTGGAGCAGTTCCTCGGCTCGACCGCTGGCCTGTCGGCGGCGACGGTCACCCGGCTTACTGCGCAGTGGCAAGACGACGCCGACGCCTTCGGCAAGCGCTCGTTGAAGGGCACCGACTATGTCTACTGCTGGGTCGACGGCATCCACCTCAAGGTCCGCCTGGAGCAGGACAAGGTGTGCCTGCTGGTGATGATCGGCGTTCGGGCCGACGGGAAGAAGGAGCTCATCGCTGTCTCCGACGGCTTCCGCGAGTCCAGCGAGTCGTGGGCCGACCTGCTGCGGGACTGCAGGCGCCGCGGGATGCGGGCGCCGATGTTGGCCGTCGGTGATGGCGCGCTGGGTTTCTGGAAGGCGCTACGCGAAGTCTTCCCGGAGACCAGGGAGCAGAGGTGTTGGTTCCACGTCCAAGGCAACGTGCTCGCCGCGCTGCCCAAGTCCGCGCACCCGGGCGCGAAGGCTGCGCTGGCGGAGATCTACAACGCCGAGAACAAGGACCACGCGCTCAAGGCCGCGAAGGCGTTCGACGCCGACTACGGCGCCAAGTGGCCCAAGGCGACCGCGAAGATCACCGAGCACCTCGACGTGCTGCTGGCGTTCTACGACTACCCAGCCGAGCATTGGATCCACCTGCGCACCACCAACCCCATCGAGTCGACCTTCGCCACGGTGCGGTTACGGCAGCGGGTCACCAAGGGCCCCGGCTCGAGGGCGGCCGGCGTCGCGATGGCGTTCAAGCTCATCCAGTCCGCACAGGCCAGATGGCGAGCCGTGAACGCTCCTCACCTCGTCGCGCTCGTCCGGGCCGGCGCGAGGTTCGAACAGGGCAAACTCGTCGAGCGTCCCGACGAATCAGCCGAGGAGATCGCAGGTGATCAGCAAGTCGCATGACACGCCGATCCACAGGTCTTGACAATTCCTCCACTGAGTTGTCGGACAGCGCCGACGCGTTGGTGATCGGCCCACGACCGAAGGATTATGAGTCGCGATCGGCCCGTCCATGGACGTCCACCGGCTTGCGTCCGAGCAGGTCCAGCTCGGCGCCTTGCGCGCTGAAGTTCGCCACCGTCTGCCTTTGCCCGCCCACGTGGCTGCACGGATGGCTGTCAGAGCGAACGGGCGTTGGGCCTGTCCTGTCGTTTGCTCCCGTCGCGA
>DASVHT010000287.1:0-41084 GCA_036382455.1 Dermatophilaceae bacterium | reverse complement strand
GACTTCTTCGCCTCGATCACGTCCAACGGGCTCTTCGTGGCGCTGGCCGCACTCACCCTCGAGATGGCGCTGTTCCTGCCGCTCGCCGTGGGAACGATCGCCGGGGACTCCGTTGCCGGCGAGGCGAACATCGGAACGCTTCGCTATCTGCTGACGGTCCCGGTGCATCGCACGAGGCTGCTGGCGGTGAAGTTTGCCGCCATCGTCATCTTCTCGATCGTCGCCACTTTGTGGGTGTCGCTCGTCGGCGCGGCGGCGGGGTTGGCGCTCTTCGGCGGGGGCGAGATGACGTTGCTCTCGGGCAGCCAGATCGGTATGGGGCAGGCCACTCTCCGGGTCCTGATGGCCACGCTGTACCTAGCGCTGTGCTTCGCCTCACTTGGCGCGATCGGCCTGTTCATCTCGACCCTGACCGAGCAACCGATCGGTGCCACCATCTCGGTGGTCATCCTCAATGTCATGAGCTTCATCCTCGACTCGATACCCCAGCTGTCCTGGCTGCATGAGTGGTTGCCCACCCATTGGTGGATGTCGTTCGGGGATGTTCTCCGCGATCCCATCGCCTGGGGTGACATGACCCGGGGCCTGCTGACGGCCGCCGGATACGCGCTGGTGTTCTGGCTTGCTGCCTGGGCGCGCTTCTCCACCAAGGACGTCACCAGCTGAGCACCTGGTGTTGAATTGGTCCCATGTCCAGCAACGGTGAGTATGCCCCCAGCCCCGCACGCTGGGTCCGCGACCAGGTCGAGCTCTACGAAGGATCCGGAGGCACGTCCGGCACGACGATGCGCGGGATGCCGGTGATCATCGTGACCACGCGCGGCGTGAGGTCGGGCAAGGTGCGCAAGGTGCCTCTGATGCGGGTCGAGCACAACGGGGAGTATGCCGCGGTGGCCTCCCAGGGTGGCGCTCCCGCAAATCCCCGCTGGTACTCCAACCTTGTGGCCGATCCGCACGTGGAGGTGCGGGACGGCACGCTCGTCCGCGCCATGACAGCCCGTGAGCTCGCGGGAGAGGAGAAGGCGATCTGGTGGAGGCGGTGCGTGGCTGCCTTCCCCGACTATGCGGACTATCAGGTCAAGACGGATCGGGAGATACCGGTCTTCCTCCTCACGCCGGTTGAGGGTGCGGGGCCAACCGTCTGAGTCGAGGGTCAGAGGTCGTTCCCTGCATAGGAGAGGTTGAAGCTCTTGTTGGTCAGGGGAAAGTCGGGCACGATCGTGCCGGCAAGAGCGACCGGCAGCGCTGGCCAGTTGAACCAGGACGGGTCCACGATCTTTGCCCGGGTCAGGCGTCCGTCACCGTCCACCTCGACGCGATGGACGATGGTTCCGCGCCATCCTTCGACGATGCCGACCCCGCTTCGTGCCCCGCCGGAGCCGTGCCCGTCGATGGCCGGCTCCACTCGTGCATCCCGGAAGGTCAGGAGGTCGGCCTTACTGATCAGGTCAGCTGCGAGCTGGGTTGCGGCCGCGAACTCTTCCACGCGGATGGTGAAGCGGGCCAGGACGTCTCCAGTGGTCCGGGTGACAGGCGTAATGAGAAGCTCGGCGCTTGGGTGGTCGATGCGTGCGTCGGTCGCCAGGCCGCTGGCGCGGGCGACATAGCCGAGGCAGCCGAGGTCCTGTGCCTGGTCGGGGGTGAGGACGGCGGTGCCGGTGAACCGGTCGCGGACAACGGTGTTGGCCAGGATCAGCGCCGCGACTTCTGCGAGGTCTTCTGCGATCAGTGCCAGCTGGGCCGGATCAGGCAGGGCCAGGAGCCCCACAAAGCCGGGGCTGATGGCGCCCCGGAGCAGTCGATGACCTGTGGTGGTGCTGTTGATCCGCAGCAGCTGCTCGCGGATCCGTTGCGCATGGGCGTTGGCGAGCGCGAAGCCGGTGTCGTTGGCCAGCGAGCCGAGGTCTGCGGCGTGGTTGTAGAGGCGTTCGAGCTCGAGGACCAGGGCGCGCAGCCGTTGGGCTGGTTCGGGCATGGTGATGCCGAGTGCGTCTTCGACGGCCAGGCTGTGGGCCAGAGCGTGCCCGGCCGAGGTGTCACCACTGATGCGTTCGGCCAGGTGGATGGCGCGTGTGGCGTCAAGGCCCTCGAAGAGCTTCTCGACGCCACGGTGGGTGAACCAGAGCCGGGCCTTGAGCTTGAGGATGCTTTCTCCGACGACGGAGAGGCGGAAGTGTCCAGGTTCGATGATGCCGGCATGGACGGGTCCCACCGGGATCTCATAGACACCGTCCCCCTGCACCTCGACGAAGGGGTAGGGCTCGGTCTCGGTGAAGGGTGGCGGGGGTCCGGCGTTGTGGCGCATCGGGTACCAGCCTGCGGGCCAGTGCGCGTGTCGAACCAGTCGGCGGGGCTGTGGGTGGTTGACGGGCACGATCCCGAAGAGGTCGTGCATCTCGCGCTCGAAGCGTGAGGCGGGGAAGGACAACGAGGCCAGCGTGGGTAGTCGCGGGTCGTCCGCCGGGAGCGTGACCTGGAGCTCGACGCGCCGGTCGGGCGCGCCGGCGAGAAAGAGGTACACCACTCGCAGGGTGGCGCCGTCGTCGTGCGCTGCGACCAGGCCGAGACGGAAGCCCGCAGCAAACAGTGCCGCGGCAGCGTCGGCGAGCTCGGCCGCTCCGAGGTTACGGGTCGTGCGGTGAACACCGGCCGGGACGCCGCTCATGTGAGGTTCGAGGGTCATTCGGCGGCTCCGAGCAGAGTGGCGGCGGTGTGGAAGAGGTGCGTCAACGGGCCGGCAGTCAGGCCCAGAACCACGCTCAGGATGACGCCTGTGATGAGCGCACCGGCGACGGAGCGGGGAACCACGATTGGCGGCGAGCTCTCGTCCGGGGGGCCAAGCAGCATCCTGGCCCCGTTGAGGACGAGGGCGGCGAAGGCGATGACCATGAGCAGGAGCGCGACGGCGAGCGCCCACTCGAGGTGGGCGCCTGCGAGAGCGCGGGAGATGGACAGCTCGCTGGCGAACATGGCGAACGGCGGCAGGCCCAGCAGGACCACGAGACCCACGGCGAACGCCGTGCCGACCAGGCGAGATCGGGCCAGCAGCGCGGTGACGTCATCGATCGCGGTGGAGTCGTGCGCGGCCTGCAGCTGCCCCGCAGCGAGGAACACCAGGGCCTTTCCGATCCCGTGGGCCAGCACGTGAAGCAGCAGCGCGGCAATGGCGAGCTTGGTTCCTGCGGCCGCCGCGACCGCGACCAGGCCCATGTTCTCCATCGAGGAGTAGGCCAGCATCCGTTTGAAATCCGTCTGGACCACGAGTAGCGAGGCGGCAACAAGCATGGTGAGGAGCCCGACGATGAGCAGGCCGATGCGCAGGAACCCGGTGCCGAGCGCCAGGTCGACGACCGCCTTGACGCGAAGAAGTGCAGAGAATGCCACCGACAGCAGGACCCCGCTCATCAGCGCCGACACCGGTGCGGGGGACTGGCTGTGTGCGTCAGCCAGCCAGGTGTGGAACGGGACGAGTCCGGCCTTGGCTCCGTAGCCCAGCAGCAACAGTCCGGCGGCCAGGCGGGTCACGGCGGGGTCGAGCTGTGCGGCATGGGTGAGGAGAACGTCGAAGTCCAGGGCGTTGCTGCTCGAGGCGCCGGCGTGCAGGCTGGCGAAGTAGAGCAGAACCGTGCCCAGGAACGCCAGAGCGATGCCGACGGAGCAGATGACGACGTACTTCCAGGTGGCTTCCAGGGAGGCGCGGGTCCGGCGGTGCCCGACGAGAAACGCGGTCGCCACCGTCGTTGCTTCGATGGCAACCCACATCACGCCGATGTTGTTGGCCAGGACCGCGAGCGCCATGGCGGCCAGGAAGACCGGCACCAGCATGCCGTAGAGGTTCGCGCCTTTGCGGTCGGTGTGCCCGTGGGCGAGCTCGGCGTTGATGTAGCCGACGCTGGCCCAGGTGGCCAGGGTGCCCACCGTTCCGATGACGACGAGCATCGTGACGCTGAGCGCGTCGGCGCGCAGCAGACGCCCAACACCGAACTGAGCGCCATCCCCAACACGGAGTCCGATGGCGGCGCCACTGATCAACACGGAAAGTGCGGCGAGGACGGTCACGGAGGCGCTCAGCCGCCGCCAACCCATCAGGGCTGCAAGCACAGCCGCGGTGAGCGGAGCGAGGATCGGTGCCAGGAGCAGGATGTTCATCAGTCGCGCAGCTCCCGTAGCTGATCGAGGTCGGTGTCCCCGAAGGCGCGGCGCATGCGCCCGGTGAGCACACCCAGGACCAGGACGGCGAACAGCGCGTCGAGCGAGGCGCCGAGCTCGACGATGAGGGGGACACCGGCGGTGATCAGGAAGGCGGTGGCCGCGATCCCGTTGTCCAGCATCAGGAAACCAACGGCCTGGGACAAGGCACGGCGCCGGCTGACCATGACGAAGATGGCAATAAGAATCACGGCGAACGAGGCCGGCACCGCACGGGTTGCCGCCGTGGGATCCAGGGCGATGATCGGCCGGGTTACCGCGTAGGCCAGAACCGTCAGACCTGCGGTGATCAGCAGAGAAGCGGTGGTGTTGACCAGTGGTGTGCTCTCACGGCGTTCTCCAACCTCGGTCCCGACGACCCGTCCGAGCAGGACCGGAAGCGCGAGCGCCTTCAGGAGGAGCACGATGACCCCGACCGTGATGAGGGCCGCATCACGCTGTTGGACGCCTTCGATGAGAGGGATCGCAGCCAGGGCTGTGCCTTGCCACGCGAGCAGCCGGACGATGGCGCGGAGCTCACGGCGCCACACGATCAGGACAGCGGCCAGCAGAAACGCTCCCGCAGCCAGATCGAGCGCGCCGGTGTAGGTGGTCTGGGTCATCTGCTCTCTATCTGCTCGTGTCAGGGCGTTGGTTCATGGCGTTGATCGGTTTGCGGTCAGTTGGACGCAGCGAGGACGTATGACGCGGTGACCGCCAGCAGGGCGAGCAGGAACGAGCCGGCCAGCAGCTCGGGCACCCGGAACAACCGGAGCTTGGCGATGAACACCTCGCCGGCCGCGAGCAGGCTGGCGAGCACAACGACCTTGATGGTGATCGCCGCCACACCAAGAACGATGGTCAGCAGGGACGGGTCAGCTCCGGCAATGCCCCAGGGCAGGAACAGGTTCGCAACGAGTGCGAGCAGGACCGTGAGGCGCATGGCGCTCGCCCACTCGACCAGTGCCAGCTTGGGGCCGGCATACTCCAGGACCATCGCCTCATGAATCATCGTCAGCTCGAGGTGGGTTGTGGGGTTGTCCACCGGCAGCCGTCCGGTCTCGGCGATGATCACGATGATCAGCGCGACGAAGGCCAAGAGGCTTCCAGGCGTGAGTACCTGCCCGGGGTTGTGAGTGGTCCCGGTGACGATGGCAGCCAGGTTGGCTGAGTGTCCGGGGACGGACAGGGCGAAGACAGCCAGCAGGATGGTGGGCTCGACAAGGGCTGCGATGGTGATCTCGCGGCTGGACCCCATGCCGCCGAACGCGGTGCCGGTGTCCAGACCGGCCAGGGTCAGGGCGACCGTTCCGAGGAACAGCAGGCCAACGACGCCGAAGAGGTCGGCGGCCGAGTCCAACGGAGACCCCAGGGCGATCATCGGCACGATCGCGGCAATCAGCAGCGTGCTACCGGCCACGACCGCCGGGGCCAGGGCGAACACCACGGTGGTTCCCCTGGGGGTGATCTGCTGCTTGCGAAGCTGTTTGCGAAGGTCCCGCCAGGGCTGAGCGATGCCGCCCCCGGTACGACCCTCCAGCCGGGCGCGCACCTGGCGCATCCCGCCCACGACCAAGGGTGCTCCGGCCAGGACACCCACCACCTGCAGTGCGGCTGCCGCGCCTCCCAGGGCGCTCATTTTGCGACCAGGAGCACGATCAGCATCCACAGGGCGCCGTACGTCAGGTAGAGGTGGATGCTGCCGTTGTGAGCGCGTCGTACCAGCTGGGCCCACATCCTCACGGCACGGACCACCGGGGTGTAGAAGCGTTGCTCCACCGGGTCGTCCAGCCGGGTTCGGTAGGTGACCTTCTCGACGAGGTACTGCGACTCCGCGAAGTGGGTGATCTCCACGTCGGTGTCGGGCCGCAGGATGTCGTCGAAGACGCGCTGCAGGGGTTCCGCGAAGGACGTGGCGGTGTACTGCATCCTTGGGCCGAGTGCGTCGGCGCCACATGCCCAGAGCGCTGTCTCCGTCGCCGGAGGGCGGTGTCGCGTGCTCCAGCGGGCGATACCGGCGGCGAGCAGGATGGCGATGACGAGGGCAGCTGCGAGCAGTCCCGGGGAGATCGAGCCGGCCACACCCGGCAGGCGCAGGATCGTGCCGAGCGCCGGACCCTCGGCGCTGCCACCGAGTGTGGGCAGCTCGCCCAGCACATGCCGGAGGGTCGGGCCGAGCAGGACCGGTGCGACCGCGAACACGGTGCAGGCCGCGGCGGCCAGAGACATGCCGGCAAGCATGCTGGCCGGTGCTTCGCGGGCGGCCCCAGCGGCCGCCGTACGTGGCCTGGCCAGGAACCCGACCCCGAACGCCTTGACCATGGCTGCGATCCCGAGCCCGGTCGTGAGTGCGACAGCGCCCACCGACAATGGCATCGCAAGTGCGAGCACCGTGTTGGAGTCGTGGGGGGAGTGGATGAGGCTTTGGAACAGGAGCCACTCGCTGGCGAAGCCTGCACCCAGCGGAAGCCCTGACGCGCCGAGCGCGGCAATGCCGAACAGAACGGTCGTGGCGGGCATACGGCGGGCCAGCCCCCCGAGCTTGTCCAGGTCGCGCAGGCCGGTCGCGGACAGCACGGATCCAGCGGCCAGGAAACCGAGGGACTTGAAGGCAGCATGGCTCAGGAGGTGCAGGAGTGCGGCCGTCATCGCGATCGCGGCCACTGCCGGGGCGCCGGAGGAGCTAAGAAGGGCGGCGGCACCCAGAGCCAGGGTGACCAGTCCCATGTTCTCGGTGGTTGAGTAGGCCAACAGCTGCTTCAGGTCGGTCGCCACGGAGGCCTGCAGCACCCCGAAGACTGCTGAGAGCGCCCCGAAGATCATGAGCGTCAGTCCCCACCAGTGGGGGCCCGGGCCGAGCAGCTGGAGGTCGATCCGGATGATGCCATAGATGCCCATGTTGACCATCGCCGCGCTCATCAAGGCCGAGACCGGGCTGGGTGCTTCAGGGTGCGCCTTCGGCAGCCATGCATGCAGTGGCAGCAGACCAGCCTTCGACCCGAATCCCACGAGCGTCAGCAGAAACACCGTTGTTCGGGTGCCGGACGTGAGCCCGGGTGCGTGCGCGGCGATGGTCGCGAAGGTGTCTCCGCCGCCGGCGGCGGCCAGAATCACCAGGGCGAGCAGGATCGCCACGAAACCCAGCTGGGTCATGACCGCGTAGAACGCCCCGGCGGACCTCACGGCATCACGTCGGTGCTCGGAAAGCACGAGGACAAGCGACGTCGCGGCCATCAGCTCCCAGGACAGCAGAAACGTTGTCACCGATCCCGCCGCCGGAACGAGGAGCAAGCCGGCCACGAACAGTGGCAGTGTGACCATCGGAAGACGAGCCCAGCGTCCCCGTTTGGCGTACCCGACGGAGTAGACCCCGACCGCGACCGAGACCGCGCCTGTCGCCGCTACGAACACCCCGCCAAGGGGATCGAGATCGAAGCTGACGCCGACCAGGGGCAGCAGCCAGCCGATCCGCAGATGCCGGGGGTCGCCGAAGATCACGCTCAGGCCCAGAGCCAGCCCGGCCGCTCCCAGGAGGGAGGTGAGACCTCCGGACAACGCTGCCTCAGCACCGACGTGGCGCTCGGGCACGGGGCCACCCACCGGCGCCGGCAGCATGGGGGGGCTGTGAACCGCGGTGCTCACCGACCGGTCACCGTTCGCAGGGCCGCGATGATCTGCGGGGGGGTGGGCGGACAGCCGGGCACGTGCACATCCACTGGTATGACGTCGCCGACCGGACCGACCACGCCGTAACCCTTGGTGAACACACCGCCATTGCAGGCGCAGTCGCCAACGGCGATCACGAGGCGGGGCTCCGGAACCGCGTTCAAGGTGTTGAGCAGCGGTTGGCGCATGTTGTGGGTGACCACGCCCGTCGCGAGCACTGCGTCGGCGTGGCGGGGTGAGGCGACCAGGCGCGCTCCGAACCGCTCCGCGTCATACACGGGGGAGAAGGCGCCGGCGATCTCGAGCTCACAGCCGTTGCAGGAACCTGAGTCCACGTGCCGGAGCTGAAGGGAGCCGGTGACACCCGTGGGAGGGGCGACGGTCACCTCAGGGGCCTCACCCGCCGGCTCCACCATGCGCCCGACCCGGCGGATCTTCGCGAGCCAGCTCATCGGTGCTTCTCCTGCTGCGAGGTTTTGGCGGGACTCATCAGCGGCTGGCTCGTTCGGTGGCCCTGCTGCTGGCTTGCAGGTCCTTCAGCAGGCCCACCTGGTCGGTGAGCAGTCCGGTCAGCACCTTCCGGGCGACCATGAGCAGCTCGGCCATATCCGTCGAGCTCATCGAGTAGATCACGTTGTTTCCCTGCTTGCGGGCCGTCACCATCCCGGCCCTGCGCAGTACCGCGAGCTGCTGTGAAAGGTGGGAGGACTCGAGCCCGAGCTTCGGCATGAGCTCGGTCACCGAGTGCTCGCCTTCGGCGAGAAGCTCCAGAATCCGGATCCGTGCAGGGTGCCCAAGGGTCTTGAAGAACTCAGCTTTCAACGTGTAGATCGGATCTGACATCGATTGATGCTCCTTCACTCAAATACGCACATGATGAAACTATCAGATAGTCATCAGTGTTGAGCCGAAGGCATGCGGAGATGGTCGTTGTCGCGGGCGGCTGGGTCGTCTGCGCCGGGTTACGTGCCTGCAGCGTGACTACGTCTCTGCGGCGGGCTTTCGTGTCTGCGGCGGGTTTTCGGTGTCTGCGCCGGGCTTATCTACCGGCGGGAGTCAGCCCGAGCGAGCGACCTGCGAGCCCACGAGCACGGGTCGAGAGGCCGCGGGCGATCTCGCGCAGGACAACCGCCGAGGGGCTGTCGGGCTCGCCCAGAACGACCGGCATCCCGGAGTCGGCGCCTTCGCGCAGTCGGGTGTCCATGGGGATCTGGCCCAGCAACGGAACCGGCGCGCCGATCGAGCGTGTCAACGAGTCGGCGACGACCTGGCCTCCACCGGCACCGAAGATCTCGTGGCGGGTGCCGTCCGGGAGCTCGAGCCACGACATGTTCTCGATGACCCCGGCGATCTGCTGATGTGTCTGCAGCGCAATGGAACCGGCGCGTTCGGCAACCTCGGAGGCAGCTTTTTGCGGCGTGGTCACAACCAGGATCTCAGCGTTCGGAATGAGCTGTGCCACCGAGATCGCGATGTCGCCGGTTCCCGGCGGCAGGTCGAGCAGCAACACATCCAGGTCACCCCAGAACACGTCACCCAGGAACTGCTGCAGCGCCCGATGCAGCATGGGCCCGCGCCAGACGACGGGCTGGTTGCCCGGGACGAACATGCCGATCGAGATGACCTTCACGTCGTGGGCCAGCGGCGGCAGGATCATGTCATCGACCTGGGTGGGGTGCCGTTCGACGCCGAGCATGCGCGGCACCGAGAAGCCGTAGACGTCCGCGTCCACCACGCCGACCCGCAGGCCATCCTGCGCCATGGCGGCAGCGAGGTTGACCGTCACCGACGACTTACCCACGCCGCCCTTGCCCGAAGCCACGCAGTAGACCCGGGTCAGGCTGTTGGGCTGGGCGAAGGGGATCTCACGCTCGGTGTTGCCGCCACGCAGGGTGGTTCGCAGCTCGGTGCGCTGCTCGTCGCTCATGACCCCCAGAGTCACGCCGACGCTCGTGACGCCTTCGACGGCCAGAAGCGCAGCCGTGGTGTCGCGGGTCAGGGTTTCCTTGAGGGGGCAGCCAGAGATCGTCAGCAGGATGGTGACGGCGGCTCGCCCGGACTCGTCGACGCCGACCGACTCGACCATGCCGAGCTCGGTGATCGGCTTGCGGATCTCGGGGTCGATGACCTTGGAGAGGGCGGCTAAGAGGGCGTCCTGCGACGGAGCTGGCATGGCTCAATGCTAGGTCAGCCGCGGACCCTCGAACGCCGTGGGAGGCGTATCACCGGACAGGAAGGGCCGGCCTTCGGCCGGTCGCTGGATGCCGCGTTCCTGCATCTCGTCCAGCAGCGACCGCAGCTCAGAGCGGAGAAAGTCGCGGGTCGCCATGTCCCGCAACGCAATTCGCAGGGAGGCCACTTCGCGCGTGAGGAACTCGGTGTCGGCCAGGTTGCGATCGTTGCTGGCCCGGTCCTGCTCGAGAGCGACCCGGTCCCGGTCCGTCTGACGGTTCTGGGCCAACAGGATGAGCGGCGCGGCATACGACGCCTGCAGGCTGAGCAGGAGCGTGAGGAAGATGAACGGGTAGATGTCCCACTTGTAGTGGTGGATCCCGATGACGTTGGCCGTGACCCAGACCATCACGAAGACGGTCATGTAGACGAGGAACTTGGCCGTCCCCATGTAGCGCGCGAACTTCTCGGCGAAGCGTCCGAACGTGTCGGGGTCGACCTGTGGCCTGGTGAACAGACCGCGCCTCGCCTCTCGCGGCTGATCCAACCGGGCGGCCCGGTCGGCCCGGTCGGCCCTCTCATTCGCCATGCGTCACCTCGAGCTGTTCCTCGTGCGGTTCGCCGTGCCGCTCCTCGCGCCAGTCCTCGGGAAGGATGTGGTCCAGCACGTCATCGACGGTCACAGCCCCCACGAGCCGGCCGTCCTCGTCGACAACCGGGACGCCGACGAGGTTGTAGGTCGCGAGCATTCGCGTGACCCGGCCGAGCGGAGCGTCGGGGGACAACGGCTCCAGGTCTGTGTCGAGGATGCTGCCGATGGACGCGTGCGGAGGCTCACGCAGGAGGCGCTGGATGTGGACCACCCCCAGGAACTTGCCGGTCGGCGTCTCCAGGGGCGAACGGCATACATAGACGGTGGCGGCAAGTGCGGGCGAGAGCTCGACCCGCCGCACCACCGCGAGCGCCTCGGCGATCGTGGCCTCGGGACCGAGGATGACCGGCTCGGTCGTCATCAGACCACCTGCGGTGTCCTCGTCGTAGGTGAGCAACCTACGCAGGTCGGCGGCCTCGTCGGGCTCCATCAGGAGCAGCAGCTCCTCGGCGTTCTCCGGTGAGAGCTCGGACAGCAGGTCGGCGGCGTCGTCAGGCTGCATGGTCTCCAGGACGTCGGCCGCGCGCTCGCCGCCCAGCCCTCGCAGGATCTCGACCTGGTCGTCCTCGGGCAGCTCCTCGAGAACGTCTGCGAGCCTCTCGTCGTCGAGCTCAGCGGCGACCTCGGCCCGGCGCTTGGGGCTGAGATCGTGGATGACCTCGGCGAGGTCGGCGGGCTTGAGGCCCTCGTAGCTCTCGAGCAGCTTGGTGGCGCTCTGGCCCTCTGCCTCGAGCTGCAGCCCGGTTACCTGGTCGATGTCCACCAGGACTGTCTCGCCGCGCCGACGTCCGAGACGGGAGATGCTGCGCGTGCCGCCGGATCCCTTGCGGGCGAAGACCTTGACGATGAACCAGTCCCGGTTGCGCTCCTGCTCGATGGCCAGATCCTCGACCGCCGCGTCGAACGTCTCTTCCGGTGTCTGGACGACGATGTTGCGCTCGAACAGCTCGGCGATCACCAACGTCTCGCTGGTCCGCTGCTCGAACCGGCGCATGTTGACCAGGCCTGTGGTGATGACCTGCCCGGCATCGACGCTGGTGACACGCGTCATGGGGACGAAGACCCGGCGTCTTCCAGCCACCTCGACCACGAGGCCGATCACGCGGGGCGCCCTCCGTCGAGGGCTGAAGTGCACGACGACGTCCGAGACTCTGCCAACCGGGTCACCGAGTGGGTCGAACACCCTCAGTCCGGCCAGGCGTGCCACGAAGACGCGCGTCATGGGGCTCACGCCGCAAGGCTATCCGGATCAGTGGCGTGTGCCGCGACGCCACTTCGGTCGACCCTTGAGATGCCAAGGGCGCCAGGTGAGAGTGGTGGCTGGTGTCGAGGCCGGCTGTGCCACACCGGACTCCTGCGAATAGCTGCCCGGACCCTCGATGGCGTCGCCGTGGGGAGTCAGTGCGTAGATCGTGGCCTCGGCGGCCCACCGCGCGACGATGTCACCGGCCGGGGCGTTGAGGCGGGACGTCTTCAGTGCCGTGGTGGCGTCCTCCCAGCGCTGGTCCTCGGGGGTGATGACGGTCGCGTGGGCGGGCACCTTGACCAGCAGTCCTCCGGTGTCCTTGCTGCGGAATGTCATCGCGACCTCTGCGGGAAGCACGGGCAGGCTCTGCTCGCCGGGGCCGGTGACGACGTATGCCGTGTCCTCGAGCCACGCATGCCAAGCGGGCCAGGCCCGGTCGCCGGGGATGTCGATCCACAGCAGTCCGGTCTTCTTGCCTACTGCGGAGAGGAGGCTGCTCAGGTCGGTCACGCTGCGAAGCCTAGCCCGCCGTCGGTTCGCGTCGGGAAGGTCACCCCTGCGGGGTGACGACCCGGCATACCGCTGGGTAGCCTCCCATCATGACTTCCGTGCCATCGATGCCCGCCCGCCCACTGCGCTCCCGACGTTCCAACCTCGCGGTGCCCGGCTCCAGCACCAAGATGATCGACAAGGCCAGGGGCCTTGGCGCCGACCAGGTCTTCCTCGACATCGAAGACGCTGTGGCGCCTCTGGCCAAGCCGGATGCGCGCAAGAACATCGTCGCGGGTCTCAACGAGGGCGGCTGGGGCAGCACGATCCGCTCTGTCCGGGTCAACGACTGGACGACGCAGTGGACGTATGCCGATGTGGTCGAGGTGGTCGAGGGCGCTGGCGCCAACCTGGACGCCATCATGCTGCCCAAGGTCCAGACACCCGAACAGGTCGTTGCGCTCGATCTCCTGCTGACGCAGATCGAGAAGTCCACCGGGCTGGAGGTCGGCAGGATCGGCATCGAGGCGCAGATCGAGAACGCCCTGGGCCTCACGAATGTCAACGCCATCGCGGCCGCGAGCCAGCGGGTCGAGACGATCATCTTCGGGCCGGCCGACTTCATGGCATCCATCAACATGAAGAGCCTGGTGGTCGGTGAGCAGCCGCAGGGCTACGACGTGGGCGATGCGTACCACTACATCCTCATGTCGATCCTCATGGCGGCACGCGCCTACGACAAGCAGGCGATCGACGGACCGTACCTGCAGATCAAGGACATCGAGGGGTTCCGCAGGGTGGCAGGGCGATCCGCAGCCCTTGGTTTCGACGGCAAGTGGGTCCTGCACCCCGGTCAGCTCGGCCCGGCCAACGAGGTCTACAGCCCGCGCCAGGGCGACTACGACCACGCCGAGAACATCCTGGACGCCTACGACTACTTCACCTCGGAGGCTGGCGGCAAGCTGGGGGCGGTCATGCTCGGCGACGAGATGATCGACGAGGCCTCCCGCAAGATGGCCCTGGTGATCTCGGCCAAGGGCCGCGCCGCTGCGATGACCCGTCAACAGAGGTGGGAGAGCCCCCAGCCCTGACTGGCCTTGCACGGGGTCTTGTTGCTGCGAATCGGCGCTCGAGCGGTTCGGGGTGCTGATTCGGTGGTCTCACGGCTACATGGACACGTGTTTCACGCAAAGTGCTCGCGGAGCCAGCTCATCTGGGCTCCGGCGTGAGCCGTCCAATAGTCTTCAGTGTGGGCGCCGGCATCGAATGTGACTGCGGCACCAGGCAGTTCGCGCGCGAACGCCCGATTGGCGACGATGAACGGGTCGTCACGTCCGCAGTCCAGACGCACCGGTATGCCGCGCAGCTTGCCTCGCGCTGCGAACACGTCGTTGCGCACGAAGTCGGCGCGGCCGTCGAAGGCGCCGGTCGCGGTGTCGCCCGGCGACTGCCACAGAGCCGCGCTGGTCGCGACCACACCGGCGACCCGCTTCGGCCCGAGTCTGGTGGCCATCAGGAGTGCGCCATATCCGCCCATCGACCACCCGATCAGGCCGACGCGATCGGCCGCGAGCCCTTTGCGGCCCATCAGCGGAAGAAGCTCCTCCATCACCATGCGGCCGGTGTCGATACCGGATCTTCTTGCGTGCCAGTAGAAGTCGCCACCGTCGACGGTCGCCACGGCCAGCCCCGTCCGCACGACATGACGCTCGATGTGGACGCTGTTGAAGGGCCAGTCCGCGTCACCCCCATGGCCGTGCAGGGCGACCACGAGCGGGTGGGGCGCCGTCCCTACGCCTCGCTGGGTCGGCCGGGCCAGACGCCAGCGCACCTCCTGGCCGGGCCAGAACCTTGAGGAGAAGGTGCCGTCCTCCAGGTCGAGCGCCGCGGACGTGTCCTCGCGCTGGCTGCAGGCGACCAGCCACGGCAGTCCCAGGGCTCCGGCCAGAAGCCCCCGCCGGGTGAGGCCAGTGCCCGTGCCGGGGCACCCTGGGGAGCTCACCATCGCGACGTGGCCGCCGCCATGAGGTCTGCGAAGACCTCCTGCTCGTCGACGACCAGACCGCGGGCCGAGAACCAGGCACACATGTTGTGAGCGTCGCGCGCCAGGAACTCGGGTCCTTGCGGGTTGCCAATGATGTCAACGATCTGCGGCCAGTCGATCAGCACGATGCGATCCTCATGCAGCAGGACGTTGTATGGCGACAGGTCACCGTGGGCCCAACCGCTGCGGGCCAGCTCGGACATGGTGTCCCGGAGCTGCTCGAAGAGGTCGGCCAGGAGTGAGGGCTCGGGGCGTGTCTGTGCCAGCCGCGGTGCGGGCCGGAGCCCGTCCCCGATGAGCTCCATGAGCACCTCCGTGCCGGTGATCTGCACAGGGTAGGGGACGGGCAGGCCAGCACCCCACAGCGCGCCGAGGGCGTTGAACTCGGCCTGGGCCCACTGAGCGGAGATCAGCGCCCGCCCGAAGTCGGTTCGCCGTGCCATCGCGCGCGTCTCGCGGCTGCGCCGGACACGACGGCCCTCGAGATAGCCCGCATCCCGGTGGAACATGCGGTGGTCGGAGTCGCGGAATCGCTTTGCAACCATGTACACGGCGTCGTCGTCGGTGTCGTGCGAGTCATCGTGTGGAACCCATCGCCGAACGACATGGACGTCCGCTTCCTTTCCGCTCTTGAGGACGCCCAGATCCTCGTCCACCGCGCCGAGATCGGTGATCACCCAGGGCGGGCGCGGCTCGGGGCCATGTTGCGCGCCATCCCAGCTGGACCAGCTATGGCCTTCGGGTGGGCCGTCGGGGGCAGTGTCGACGGCAAACGTGCCGACCCGAAGCTCAGCCGTGAGAGCGGTGGGCTCGTTGCGCGGCAGAGGAGTCGATGGATCTTTGCGACTCTTGTGTGACCCAGAAGTGTTGTGTGACAAGGAAATCTCCAAGAAGGGGGAGGGAGTGAGCGCAAGCAGCACTCAGCACAGTCGTTGACATCTCACGGCCCTCCTCGGAAATGGGCGCACACTCGCGGCGCGCTTTCGTTCAGGTTCTCGCCTCGCGGGTCCCGATGCAACCGGTTTTCTGTGCGCTGCGGCCCGCGTGCGTTGCGTTCCGTCTTGGGCCCGGACGGCTGCTGGGTGTCCCACGGAGGTGGCGGCTCCGGCATACTCGCAGGTAGTTTCTGGAACCCACATGCAAGGGCGGCATACGGCGATGGCACGACTGCAGCAGACCGAGGGCCTTACCGAAGACCAGACCGAGCTCGTCAAGCTGGTGCGGACGTTCGTCGACGAGCAGATCATTCCCGTTGCCATGGATCTCGAGCGCAAGGACGAGGACCCGACGCAGATCGTGGAGGGCATGAAGGAGATGGGGATCTTCGGCCTGATGATCCCCGAGGAGTACGGCGGGCTGGGCGAGTCGCTGCTGACCTATGCCCTGTGTGTCGAGGAGATCGCTCGCGGCTGGATGAGTGTGAGCGGCATCATCAACACGCACTTCATCGTCGCCTACATGCTGCTCCAGCACGGCACGGAGGAACAGAAGCAGAGGTACCTGCCCCGGATGGCGACCGGTGAGGTCCGCGGCGCGTTCTCGATGTCCGAGCCGGGCTGCGGTTCCGACGTCGCGGCGATCAAGTCCAAGGCCGTGTTGGGCGGTGATGGCGAGTGGACGATCAACGGCCAGAAGATGTGGCTGACCAACGGCGGAACATCCAATCTCGTTGCGGTGCTTGTGAAGACGGATACCGGCGCCGACTCGGTGTACAAGAACATGACGACCTTCCTGGTCGACAAGGAGCCCGGCTTCGGTGAGACCGCGCCGGGCCTGACCATCCCCGGCAAGATCGAGAAGATGGGCTACAAGGGTGTCGACACCACCGAGCTCATCCTTGACGGCTACCGCACGACGACCGACCAGATTCTCGGCGGCGAGCCGGGCAAGGGCTTCTACCAGATGATGGACGGCGTCGAGGTGGGCCGCGTCAACGTCGCCGCCCGCGCCTGCGGTGTTGCCCTGCGGGCGTTCGAGCTCGCGATCGCCTACGCCCAGCAGCGTGAGACCTTCGGAAAGAAGATTGCGGAGCATCAGGCGGTCATGTTCCGTCTGGCCGAGATGGCGACCAAGATCGAGGCCGGGCACCAGATGATGGTGCGGGCGGCGCGTCGCAAGGACTCGGGCGAGCGCAACGACTCGAAGCCGGCATGGCGCAGTACCTGGCTTCGGAGTACTGCGCCGAGGTGGTCTCTGACTCGTTCCGCATCCATGGGGGCTACGGCTACTCCAAGGAGTACGAGATCGAGCGGCTCTACCGCGAGGCGCCCATGCTGCTCATCGGTGAGGGCACCGCCGACATCCAGCGGATGATCATCGGTCGCCGGCTGCTCGAGGACTACAAGTTGCGCTGAGTGGGCCAGAATGGCCTCATGAGTACTCAGTCACCCATGTCAGGGCGCGGCCGGATCCCGATCGGTGGCCTCATCCTTGAGTATCCGATGTCGCTCGGGACCTATGACAACTACCAGGCGGCACAGAAGGCTGTCGACTACCTGTCCGACCACGATTTCCCCGTCCAGAACTGCATGATCGTTGGAACCGACCTCAAGCAGGTCGAGCGGGTGACCGGGCGGCTGACGCGTGGTCGGGTCGTCGGGGCCGGCGCGTTGTCGGGGATGTGGATGGGGCTGTTCGTCGGGCTCATCTTCGCGCTGTTCGACCAGAACAGCACCACGTTGGCGGTCATGTCGACCGTGGCCTTCGGTGCAGTGTTCGGTCTGGTGTGGGCTCTGCTCGGGTATGCCGCGACCAAGGGTCAGCGGGACTTCACGTCGGTGAGCCAGGTGGTGGCAACACGCTATGAGGTGCTCGTGGAGCACAAGTTTGCCGAGCAGGCTCGAACGCTGCTGGCGAACCTGCCCGGTCAACCCTTCACGGGCTGATAGCGCTACCTTCGAGCACCATCGCGCCTGTTGCCTCGGGTTGAGGATGGCTCTTGCCCCTGCTCGCGGGCTCCCTTGATGGGGCAGCGAGCCACCCTCAACCCTCGACTTCGCTTGATTGGGCGGCGAGCCACCCTCAAGCTTGCGTCAGTCCTTGTGGATGCGGGCGATCCAGATCTCGACCCCTGTTGACGTGCGGGGCATGGCTGCCGAGAGGTTCTCGCAGCCGCCTGGCGTGACCAGGATGTCGTCCTCGATGCGCACCCCGATGCCACGCAGCTCCGCGGGCACCAGGAGGTCGTCGGCCTTGAAGTAGAGACCGGGCTCGACGGTGAGGATCATCCCGGGGGCCAGCTCGCTGTCCATGTACTCCTCGCGACGGGCCCGGGCGCAGTCATGAACATCCAGGCCCAGGTGATGGCTGGTGCCGTGGACCATCCATCGTCGGTGGTACTGCCCATGCTCCTTGTCCAGGGTGGCGTCGACGTCGACGCCCTCGGGCAGCAGACCCCAGGCGTACAGATGCTCGGCGATGACGCGGATCGCGGCGTCATGGACGTCCGAGAACCTTGCACCTGGCTTGACCGCTGCGATCCCGGCCTCCTGCGCGGCGAAAACGGCGTCGTACACCTTGCGCTGTGCGTCACTGAAGCGACCGTTGACCGGAAGCGTGCGCGTGATGTCGGCGGTGAAGAGTGAGTCGACCTCGACGCCCGCGTCGACCAGCACCAGGTCGCCGTCCGTGATGTCGCCCGTGTTCTTGATCCAGTGGAGGGTAGTGGCGTGGTCACCGGCGGCGCAGATCGAGTCATACCCGACACCGTTGCCCTGGTGGCGGGCGTGGAGACCGAAGAGCCCCTCGACCCATCGCTCACCGCGACCGCGTTCGAGCGCCTCGGGCAGACCGGCGATGATGGCGTCGAAGCCGTTGGCCGTCGCCGTGATCGCCTCGCGCATCTGCCGAATCTCCCACTCGTCCTTGACAAGTCGCATCGTGGAAAGGAAGTGGGCGAGCTCGTCATCGGCCTCGCGCAGGGTCTGCGACGAGCTGAGCTGGTCGGTCCCAGCAGCCCCTTCGCGGATGGCGTCAAGGGCCGCGGTCAGGTCGCGGTCCGCGTCGCGCACGATCCGTATCCCGGTTGCGCCGACGTCCTTGCCCACCGCCTCGGTGAACTCGTCGATGTGGTGCGCCCGCAACGCGAGCTCGGCCTCGATGTCGGCCAGGCCGGGGCGGGCACCGACCCAGAACTCGCCATAGCGGGAGTCTCCGAAGAACTCATCGTCGTCGCGACCACTCAATGGTCGGAAGTACAGGATCGACTCGTGCGAGCCGTCCGGCAGCGGCTCGAGCACCAGGACTGCGTCGGGCTCACGATCGCCGCCCAGGCCGGTCAGGTGGGCAAAGGCACTGTGGGGGCGAAAGGTGTAGTCGCAGTCGTTGCTGCGAACCTTCAGCCCACCAGCTGGTATGACGAGCCGCTCGCCCGGGAACGCGGCCGAGACCGCGAAACGGCGCTGTGCGGCATACGGCGCGGCCTCTGCCTGGAAGGGCTTGGCGGTGGATCGGGGAGCCCAGTCGGCGGCCACGAAGGCACGAAACTCGTCGGTGATCGGGCGGCCACGGTTCTCTGACTTGTGTTGTTCTTCGCTCACTCTCACATCGTGCCACGGAGTGTCCCGGCACCGAGTCACGGTCGGGCCTTCTCTTGGTGAGGACTCTGGCCGGTGGTTTCGCGAGATGGCGCAGGTATTTCATTGATGGCGCACCTTCGCGCGTGCTCGATCAATGACAGACCTGCGCCATGTGGCCAGGATCCGTCGTCAGCTGGCGCGCCGGGCCGAGGCCCTCGCAACGGCCATGCGCAGCATGCGTTCGACCGTCGACGGTCGCGTCAGATCGGCCCACGTCAGCCGGACGAACTCGTAGCCGAGCGCGCGCAGCCGGTCCTCACGCGACTTCTCGGCAGCCAACGCATCGCGCCCGTGGGCATCGGCGTACTTCATGAGCCCATCGAACTCGACGATGATCCGCTCCCCCTCCAGAAGGAAGTCGACGCGCCCCGCCAGCCGTCCCTGGGGGTCACGAATCTCGACCTGGGGGATCGGGCGGTAGCCAAGGGCATTGAGCAGCAAGCGAGCTCGTGACTCGCCGACTGACTCTGATCGCGCATCTGCCAACCGCACGACTTGGCGCGCGCGGGTCACATCACGATGCCTCGAGAGTCTGCCGAGCCAGGTCTGGAGGTCATCCACCGTCGTCCGCCCGGAGGCCAATGCGGCATCAGCGGCCACGACCCCTGTCTCGATGCCGCAAGCCATCGCAGCGCCGAGGATGGCCAGGGCCGGGGTGACACTGAGGGTCCCGCCAACGACGCATCCGGAGCCAGGGGCGTATGCCGTGTGGATCGAGAGCCCCGGACGACGCCGACTCAGCGAGTCGACGGTTCGTGCCACGTGGATGTGGTCCAGCGGCGCTCCGAAGACCGGCAACGACATCAGCGTGAGCGCCGAGTAGTGGCTGGCGCAGACCCTGCCGTCGAAGGTGCGCACCACGGCTCGGGCCGCCATCTCGTGCCGTCGCTGCGGCGAGGCGGCCTCGTAACGGTCCCGATCGACATACGCACCGGGTCCCACCCGCAGCACCCGGCCGCGACGCACGAGCTGGCTCAGAGACTGCCCGTGGTACCCGCAGGCGTAGGCGTCCCGCGAGGTGAAGGCACCGAAGTGCGCTGCGGTGAGTGCCGCGAGAAGGTCGTTCATGGTGGGGACAGCATGGCCCGACTGGGCCCGGTCGCGTCGAAGCCTTGTGGATAAGTCACATGGAGCAAGCGCGTCATTGATGGCGCACCGGCGCGCGTGCTCGATCAATGACGGACCTGCGCCATGTGGCGCGGATGGTGGCGCTCGCGGGACGTGGCACCATGGCGTTCATGCAATTTGGTCGCAGTTACGAAGAGTTCGAGGTCGGCGTTGTCTACAAGCATTGGCCGGGCAAGACGGTCACCGAGTACGACGACCACCTGTTCTGCCTGCTGACGATGAACCACCACCCCCTGCACCTGGACGCGAACTATGCCGGGACGACGCAGTTCGGGCAGAACGTCGTGGTCGGCAACTACATCTACTCCCTGCTGCTGGGCATGAGCGTCCCGGACGTGTCGGGCAAGGCCATCGCCAATCTTGAGATCGAGTCGCTGCGTCACGTGGCGCCGACCTTCCACGGGGACACGATCTATGGCGAGACCACCGTTCTGGACAAGTGGGAGTCCACGTCAAAGGACGACCGGGGCGTTGTCCATGTGGAGACCAGGGGATACAAGCAGGACGGCACGTTGGTCTGCATCTTCAAGCGCAAGGTCATGGTGCCGAAGAACAGCTACCTCGAGGCTCGGGGCGGGGAGCAGCCCGGCCGTCCCACCTTGGTGGAGCCTCCCGCCAAGAGCTGAGCCCGGCCCGACTGCCCTAACCTTTGTCGATGCGCATCGATCTCCATACCCACTCCAACGTCAGTGACGGCACGCAGTCACCGGCCGAGGTCATCGACTCCGCCTCTGGCACTGGGCTGGACGTCGTTGCGCTGACCGACCACGACACCACGGCTGGTTGGGACGAGGCTGCCGCGGCCGCCCGCCATCACAGGATCGCCCTCGTCCGCGGGATCGAGATCTCGTGTCAACACCAGGGAGTCAGCGTCCACCTGCTCGGCTATCTCCTCGATCCGGATGCGCCGGGTCTGCTCGAGGAGCTGGAGCGCTCACGGGAGAGTCGCGTGAGCCGGGCGCAGCGCATCGTCGAGCTGTTGTCGCGGGACCTGCCCCTGACCTGGGACGACGTCCTCAAGCAGGTCGAACCAGGAGCGACGATCGGTCGCCCGCACATCGCAGATGCGATGGTGGCGAAGGCGATCGTGACCTCTCGGGGGATGGCCTTCCAGGACTATCTGTATGACGGGTCCCGCTACTACGTCTCCCACTACGCGCCCGATCCGGTGAGCGCGGTGCGTCTCGTGGTGGCGGCAGGCGGGGTCGCGGTCATGGCGCACCCGTTCGCGGGCATTCGCGGCCGCGTCGTGGCCGACACCGTCATCGAGGCGATGGCAGAGGCGGGGATGGCCGGACTGGAGGTGCACCACCGGGACCATGACCCGGCAGGGGTGCGTCACGGACTCGACCTGGCCGCATCTTTGGACCTGATGGTCACGGGTTCCTCCGACTACCACGGCGCCGGCAAGGTGAATCGCCTCGGCGAGAACACGACCGATCCCTCTGTCCTGCAACGGATCGAAGAGCTAGCGAGAGGCGTAGGGGTGCTGCGGACGTGAGCTCCGTCTTCGACCTACGGCTCTTCGGCTCGGTCATCGTGACGCTGCTGGTGATCATGAACCCGATCGGAGCCGTCCCGATCTTCCTGGCGTTGACGAGGTCACTCACGTCCAGGCAGCGGGTGGTCTCGGCCCGGCGTGCCTCGCTCGTAGCGCTCGGGGTGATCGCGGCGTTCGCCGTGTTTGGTCAGCAGATTCTGAGCTACCTGCACATCAGCCTTGCGGCGTTGCAGGGTGCTGGCGGCCTGCTGCTCCTCCTCGTGGCGCTGCAGCTGCTCACGGGCCAGGACTCGGGTGTGGGTGCCGATGCCGGAGTCAACGTGGCTCTGGTCCGCTGGGCACGCCGCTGCTCGCGGGGCCCGGCGCGATCGTGGCGACGATGCTGGCCGTTCGGCGGGCGGATGGGCCCGGGGGTTTCCTTGCTGTGGCTGCAGGCCTTGTCGCCACACTGGCCGTCGTGTGGCTGTCGCTGAGGTTTGCCGGAAACGTCCATCGGCTCCTGCGCGACAGCGGGACGATGCTGGTTACCCGGATCGCCGGCCTGCTGCTGTCGGCCATCGCCGTGCAGATGGTCGCCGACAGCGTCCGAGCCTTTGTCAGCGCTGGCAGCTAGCCTCGGCGCCGTGACTGACGTGCCGGTGGAAGAGACGTTCAGCGGGATGCCGCAACGCCTCTACCGTGCGAGCCCGAGCAAGCTGTTGGCCTGGCTCGACTGCCCTCGGCGCTATCGCATGCAGTACCTCGACCACCCCAGGCCTTCAGCGCGACCACGGCGGGCACACACCTCGGTTGGGGTGGCGACACACAACGTCCTGCGCGACTTCTGGGACCTCGCCCCGGCCGAGCGCACACCGGGTGCCGTGGAGCGGTTGGTGCGGCAGTCCTGGATCGACGTGGGCTTCCGCGATCCTGACCAGTCCGCGCGCTGGCGGGATCGCACGACACGGCGAGTGACGGAATACCTGCGTGGTATCGACCGCGACCGCCAACCGCTGGGCGTCGAGCGCACCGTCTCTTTGCGCACCGAGACAGTCGCCGTCACCGGTCGCCTGGACCGGCTCGACGACCGCGACGGTGAGCTGGTGGTGGTCGACTACAAGACCGGGCGGGCGCGGCTCACCGACGACGACGCACGCACCTCACTGCCGATGGCCCTGTATGCCGTCGCCGTGGCTCGCATGTTCCGTCGCCCCTGTGAACGGGTCGAGCTGCACCATGTGCCGACGGGCGAGGTCCTCGCGCACCAGCACACGCCCGAGACGTTGGCGCGCAAGATCGCTGAGGCGGAGTCGATCGCCTCCGATCTGCGCAGGGCTGATGCGGGCTACGCCGAGCTGGGGGTCGTTTCGCCGTCGTTCGAGCCGCGGGTGTCTCCGATCTGCGCTTGGTGTGACTTCCGGGCGTACTGCCCCGAGGGCCAGCGGATGGGGCCGGAGAAGTCCGACTGGGCAGGGCTCGAGCCCGACTCCCCGCACGTGTGAGTCATCGCACTTCCGGGGCGAACAAGGGCTGTTGTCCTGGGTGCATCCCACGCTGACAGACTGTGCCCGACCCCAAGGCCCTCGGAGGCACCACCAGTGACCGCGACAACGCGAAACCGCAAACAGGACGAAAAGCGCGAGCCGGACGGGCCGCCTGTGACGCGGTTGGGCACGATCGTGGCAGTGGCCAACCAGAAGGGCGGGGTGGCCAAGACCACGTCGGTTGCCTCGCTGGGTGCCGCGTTCGCCGAGCTCGACAAGCGTGTCCTGCTCGTCGACCTCGATGCGCAGGCCTGCCTGACGTTCAGCCTCGGCGTTGACCCGGACGAGGTCGAGATGAGCATCAACGAGGTGCTGGTCGGGCGTGGTGTCAAGGCCCGGGACGCGATCATGACCTGTGCTGATGGCGTCGACCTGATCCCGAGCGTTATCGAGCTGGCAGGAGTGGAGGCCCAGCTGCTGCCGCGGCCGGGCCGCGAGTACGTGCTTCGTTCGGTGCTGGAGCCGCTGCGGGCCGACTACGACGTCGTCCTGCTGGACTGCGCGCCTTCTCTGGGCGTGCTGACGCTCAATGCACTGACGGCCTCGCAGGGTCTCATCATCCCGATGCCGTGCGAGATGCTCAGCCACCGCGGCGTCGGGCAGCTGCTCGACACGGTCACCGACGTGAAGGCGATCCTCAATCCCGGGCTCGAGGTCTTCGGGATCCTGCCCACGATGTTCGACGGCCGCAGCAACCACGCACGGGCCGTGCTGGCCGATGTGGGTGAGCGTTACGGCCTGCCGGTGCTCAGCCCGCCGATCCCCAAGACCGTGCGTTTCGCCGAAGCGCCGGCGGTGGGTCGTTCCATCCTCACGACGTCACGAAGGTCCAAGGGTGCTCAGGCCTACCGAGACGTCGCCACGAGCCTGTTGCCGCGATTCTGACCGCTTGCACGAAACAGCCCCGCCACCCCCATGGGGTGGCGGGGCTGTCTGTTGGACCTGAGTGAGGCCTTAGGCCTGCGAGGGTGCGGCCGGAGCCGTCTCGTTGCCCTGCCCGGTCGTCGTGCTCGCGGTGGCGGAGTCGCTCTGTCCACCACGTGTGCGACGACGCGTACGGTTTCTGCGCGGCTTGGCATCATCGGTGCCCTTGGGGTGATCGGCGTTCTTCGGTCGATCGGCGACCGACCGTTCGCGACCATCGGATGAGCGCCCGCCTCGAGCAGAAGATCCGCCTGAGCGACCGCCGCCGCTTCGACCGGCCGAGGAACGGCCACGCTCTGGAGACCCACCCCTCGAGTTCTTGCCCGTTTCGCCGAGGTCCTCGACCTTCTCGGCAGCAAGGCCCTCGCGGGTGCGACTGGACTTGGGCAACCGGCCGGTCGCGTTCAGGGGGATGTTCATCTGGGTGAAGAAGTGCTCGGAGGATGAGTAGGTTTCCTGCGCCTTGGGGATGCCGAGGTCGAGGGCCTTGTTGATCATGCTCCAGCGGTGCAGGTCGTCCCAGTCGACGAACGTGACGGCAACACCGGTGTTGCCTGCACGGGCCGTTCTCCCGATGCGGTGCAGATAGGTCTTGTCGTCCTCGGGGCACTGGTAGTTGATGACGTGCGTCACATTGTCGACGTCGATACCCCGGGCCGCCACGTCGGTGGCCACCAGCACGTCGATCTTGCCGTTGCGGAAGGCGCGCAGAGCCTGCTCACGAGCGCCCTGGCCGAGGTCACCGTGAATTGCTGCCGCGGCGAACCCTCGCTCGGCGAGGTCGTCAGCGACCTTGGCGGCCGTGCGCTTGGTCCGGCTGAAGATGAGGGTCAGTCCGCGGTCCGTGGCCTGGAGCATGCGGGCCAGCATCTCGACCTTGTCCATCGCGTGCGCGCGGTAGACGAACTGCTCGACCGCCTTCACGGTATGGCCGTCCTGCTCCTCGCCCATGGCCCGGATGTGGGTGGGCTGGGTCATGTATCGACGGGCCAGCGCGACGATGGCGCCCGGCATCGTCGCCGAGAAGAGCATGGTCTGGCGGCTGGCCGGGGTCATCGCGAGCAGCTTCTCGATATCGGGAAGGAAGCCGAGGTCGAGCATCTCGTCAGCCTCGTCGAGCACGACGCTCTTGACGTAGGAGAGGTCGAGGTGGCCCTGCTTGGCGAGGTCGATGAGCCTGCCCGGCGTGCCGACGACGATCTCGACGCCGCGCTGGAGCGCCGCGATCTGCGGCTCGAAGGCCCGCCCTCCGTAGATCGTCAGGACACGGACGCCACGGCCTTTGCCGGTGCGCTGCAGGTCGGTAGAGACCTGAACGGCGAGCTCTCGGGTGGGTGCGACCGCAAGGGCCTGCGGCTTGCCGGCGGTCTTCAGGGTGGCAAACGCCTCGTCCTTCGGGCTGATCACCCGCTGGATCATGGGTATGCCGAACCCCAGGGTCTTGCCGGTGCCGGTCTTTGCCTGGCCGATGATGTCGTGGCCGGCAAGGGCAACGGCCAGCGTCATCGACTGGATGGGGAAGGGGTTGATGATGCCTTCGGCTGCCAGCGAGGCCACGATGTCGGGGTGGACGTCGAAGTCGGCGAATGTTGGCTCTGCAAGCAGCGGTTCGGCCTTCGCGCGCGCGGCAGCCGTCTCGGCCGGGTCAGGCGCTGTTGTGTTCTCTTCGGTTTTCATGAAGTTCTCTCGATCGGCGCGGGCCACATGCGTGTCCGAAGGTTTCGGAGGATACGGCCGCGATGCAAAGCGGGCCGATCGGAGTTCTTCTGGGTGCAGCCAAGTCCGTCTGGCTGCTGATTCGTGCCGACCGGGCACCGATGTCAGGACCGAGTCTACCGGTGAGCATTACTGTTTGCGTTCATGGACGACGTTGAGCAGCCGGCGAGTTTCGCAGATGGTCCCGAGGGCGAGGCTGGTGGGGTTGAGAACGCTGGTGGCCCCGACGGCGATCCGTTGTTCGCCGATCCCGGCTACCGCGCCGCGGTTGTCGACCTTCTCGGAGCCCTTGCCTATGGCGAGCTGACGGCGTTCTCGCGGCTGGCTGCCGATGCCGACATGGCTCCCAACCAACCCGCGAAGGCCGCACTGGCCCGAGTTGCCGTGGCCGAGTTTCATCACTACGACGTCTTGACGCTGCGGCTCAAAGAGATGGGTGTGGACCCCGACGCCGCCATGGAGCCCTTCATCGCGCCGATCGACCAGTTCCACGACCGCACCAGACCCAGTGGCTGGCTCGAGGGCTTGGTCAAGGCCTACGTGGGCGACGGCATCGCGACGGACTTCTATCGCGAGATCTCGGCCTACGTGGATACGTCGACCCAGACGCTGGTCCGCTCGGTGCTGCAGGACGTGGGCCAGGCCGAGTTCGCTGTCAAGACCGTCCGGGAGGCCATCGAGGCCGATCCGACGGTGGGCGGACGTCTTGCTCTGTGGGGCCGTCGTCTGGTCGGTGAGGCGCTGTCCCAGTCGCAGCGCGTGGCAGTAGAACGCGATGCCCTGGCCAGCCTGCTCGTGGGCGGACACAACCGCCCCGGTGCCGACCTCGCCGAGCTGGGCCGCATGTTCGTCCGCCTCACCGACGAGCACACCCGGCGGATGAGGCAGCTGGGCCTGAACGCCTGACTTCGCCTTTGCTCATCTCAAACCGCTTCTCGCCCCGGTTCTGCGGCTCGAGACCGGCCTGAAGTGAGCAAACCGGCCTGACGTGAGCAACGCCGTTCAGAGCGTGCCGAACCCCACGGCCCCCTTCTTGGGCGCACCGAGGTCGACGTAGCCGATGGTGGCCACCGGGACGATGACGCGCCGGCCCGAGCCGTCGACCAGGTTGAGCAGGCCGCCGTCGGTCAGGGCCTTGGTCACCAGGGCCTCGACCTCCTCCGGCGACTGCTCGGACTCAAGCACGATCTCGCGCGCCACGTTCTGCACGCCGATCTTGACCTCCACGGGAAAGCCTTTCGTCAGGGTGTTCGTCAGCGACCCCGGCATTATGCCCCGATCGTCGTCCTTCTTTGCAGGCTAACCCGCGTCGGCGCCAGATCCTTCCCGCTCGATCTTGGGGAAGCCGCCAAGGCCACGCCAGGAAAGCGTGCCCACCAGTCGGGCCGCCTCGCTTCGGGGGATCGACGAGCCCTGGGACAGCCAGAAGCGTGCGCAGGTCTGGGCCATACCTGACAGCGCCATGCCCAGGAGATACGCCTCCGCGTCAGGCAGGTCGGTGTCCTCCTTGATGACCTCGGCGATGGCTTCTGCGGAGTCCTGGGAGACCTTGTCGACGCGCTCGCGAACGGCAACCTCATTGATCAGGTCGGATTCGAACACCAGACGGAACGGGGCGCCGTCACGGTCCACGAACTCGAAATAGGCGGCGATGGTGGCGGCGACGCGCGCCTTGTTGTCCGTGGTGGATGCCAGGGCTCCCCGAATGAGATCCAGGAGCTCACCGGAATGGTGGTCGAGCAACGCCAGATACAGGTCGAGCTTGCCGGGGAAATGTTGGTACAGAACGGGCTTGGAGACGCCGGCACGGTCGGCGATCTCATCCATGCCGGCCGCGTGGAAGCCGGACTCGACGAACACCTCCTGCGCGGCCAGAAGCAGCTGCACCCGCCGCGCAGAGCGAGGCAGCCGCACTCCGCGGCCTTGGATGTCGGAGCGCATCGGCACTGGTGGCGTTCCCTTCGTTCGGTCGGATCACGTGGCCGATGTCGTGTGCCCCGATCAGGGGATGCGCGGCAGTGATGCGGCAAGGTGAAACGCATCCTACGCGCGGGTAACCTCATCAGCATGGCACTTCCGCCCCTCGTCGAGCCATCCGCGCCGTTGTCCACCGAGGAGGTCGGCCGGTACGCCCGGCACGTCCTTATCCCGCAGGTGGGCATGGAGGGTCAGCGCCGCCTCAAGAACGCACGGGTGCTGGTCGTCGGAGCGGGTGGGCTGGGGTCGCCCGCGTTGATGTACCTCGCGGCCGCCGGCGTCGGGACCATCGGGGTGGTCGACGCCGATGTCGTGGAGACGTCTAACCTGCAGCGGCAGGTTGTTCACGGGGTGGCGGACGTCGGCCGGCCCAAGTCCGAGTCGGCCGCGGAGACACTGGCGTCCATCAACCCACTGGTGCGGGTCGTCAGGCACGACGTCCGGATCGACTCGACCAACGCCCTCGAGATCATTGGTGCCTACGACCTCGTCCTCGACGGGACCGACAACTTCCCGACCCGATACCTGCTCAATGACGCGTGTGTTCTGTTGGGCAAGCCGGACGTCTGGGGTTCGATCTATCGCTTCGACGGTCAGATCAGCATCTGGTGGGCGCAGCACGGCCCCTGCTACCGCTGCGTGTTCCCCGAGCCGCCTCCACCGGGTCTCGTGCCGTCCTGCGCCGAGGGGGGAGTGCTCGGGGTCCTTTGTGCGGCCGTCGGGTCTATCCAGGCGGCCGAAGCCGTCAAACTCATTGTTGGCATTGGAGATCCGCTGATCGGCCGGTTGATGGTGCACGACGCCCTGCGCCAGAGCTGGGACGCGCTTGCAGTGCGCAAGGACCCTGACTGCGCCGTGTGCGGCGAGTCGCCATCGGTCACCGAGCTGGTGGACTACCAGGGCTTTTGCGGTATGCCGGGTGGCTCGGTCCCAGCAGCCGCGGGCGCCGCGGTGCCCGTCATCTCGGCGCGGGAGCTGGCTGGTCTGTTCCCCGGCAGCGGGTCGCCGTCCGTCCTGCTGGTCGATGTGCGTGGTAGCGAGGAGCGGGCGATCGCCAACATCCCGGGGGCGCGGGCCATCCATCTTGACGAATTTCGTTCTGGGGCAGCGCTGTTGGAGATCCCTTTTGACCAGACGGTCGTCATCCACTGCAGGTCGGGCAGTCGGTCGGAGGAGGCCTCGCGGATCCTGATCGAGGCAGGTCATCCGGACGTTCGCAACCTGGAGGGCGGAGTGCTCGCCTGGGTGCGCGACGTCGACCCCTCCCAGCCGACGTACTGAGCCGCACCCATCAGCCCATGGCTGCAACCCACGGTGACGAGCCGGAATACAAGCCGGGTTCGTCTGAGCTGCCCGCGTTCGTGGAGGCCGTGCTCTGCGTCGTCGACCAGATCCCGGAGGGCATGGTTCTTGCCTACGGAGACATCGCCGAGATGCTCGGGCAGGGCGGCCCTCGGCAGGTTGGGGCGGTGATGTCCCGTTACGGCTCGTCTGTGACCTGGTGGCGCGTGATCCGCGCGAGCGGCGAGGCCCCCGAGGGTCTGCAGGACGAAGCGCTGGCGCACTGGTGTGAGGAGGGGACGGCCCTGGTTAGAGGTGCCCTCGCCGGACGACGGGTGGACATGGGGCTGGCCCGATGGGACGGCCATGAGCTGGATGTCGACAGACCCGAATGAGGTGTCCGCGGGGTGGTGGTGAATCCTTTGCCTGCTGCAGGACTGGAGAACACCACATATTGACCCCTCCTGGGGTAGGGTCGCACCCGTAGTTGCTGTGCATCGCACGTCTTGAACGCTTGCGGCCTCGTGCCGGGGGTGCGCTTTGTTCCTGATCTGGAGCGGACGACGAACACCGCGACGATCGGACCCGGCTTTCGGGATCGACAGAGCGCTCTTGGAGGAAAAACAGTTATGGCAACAGGCACCGTGAAGTGGTTCAACGCTGAAAAGGGCTTCGGCTTCATTGCTCCCGAGGACGGCAGCGCCGACGTGTTCGCGCACTACTCGGCCATCGCCAGCAGCGGATACCGCTCGCTCGATGAGAACCAGAAGGTTGAGTTCGACATCACCCAGGGTCCGAAGGGCCCGCAGGCGGAGAACATCCGCCCGCTCTGATCTCAGCCTGCAGAACCTTTTCTGCAACATTGAATGCCCTGGCCCTACGGCCGGGGCATTCGTGCGTCTCAGGGCGTTGGTGCAGCCAGATCTCGCGACCTCCGTCGGTGGGCGGTGATGGAATCTGCGCGTGCTGACATTGCGACGGGCTCCCGGCCCGGTCAACGGGGCCCTGAGCCTGGACGAGGCGCAGGCTGCTGCGGTCGCCCACCGCACCATGCCCTGGAGTCATGACGCTGCGGCCGCTCAGCGTCACGCCGCAGGGGTGCTTCGTGTCCTCGGCGCCCCAGGAACGGGCAAGACCACCACCGCCATCGAGATCGTGGTCGACCGGGTCCGTAGCGACGGGGTCGCGCCTGATCGGTGTCTGGTCCTGACGGCTTCGCGGACTGCCGCCGCCGAGCTGCGCGAACGCATCACCGGCCGGATCGGTGGCACCACGACCGAACCCCTGGCTCGCACCCACCAGGCCTTGGGTTTCGGCATCCTTCGGCAGGCGGCTGCGCTCCGCGGGGACCCCAGCCCGCGGCTGCTCAGCGGGCCGGAGCAGGACGTCATCCTGCGCGAGCTTCTCGCAGGTCACGTCTCGGGGGAGGGCAAGGCCCCGGACTGGCCTTCGCACGTGCAGGCCGCACTGGCCACCAGGGGCTTCCGCGCCGAGCTGCGGGATCTGCTCATGCGAGCTGTGGAGCGAGGCCTCGAAGCCGCCGATCTCGCGGCGCTGGGCATCGCCCATGAGCGGCCCGAATGGGTTGCGGCTGCACAGATTCTGGCTGAGTACGACGAGGTGACAGCGTTCTCGCGTCCGGGTTCCTATGACCCAGCGTGGATCCTGGGTGCAGCCGCCGACCTGATCGAGGAGGATCCCCAGGCACGTGAGCGTCTCGCGTCCTCACTGAGCCTGATCGTGGTCGACGACGCTCAGGAGCTCACCCCGTCTGCGGCCCGGCTCCTGGAGGTGGTCCGCGCTCCGCACATCGACCTCGTGCTGATCGGTGACCCTGACGCCGCGGTCCAGACCTTCCGGGGAGCTGACCCTCGCATCCTGGGTGCGGACCACTCCCGATTTGGTCACGGTCCCACGATCACGCTCGCGACGTCATACCGGCAGCCAGCAGCGTTGCGTGAGGTGACCCACCGCGTGACCCGGCGTATCGGCGCGGTGGGCGGTGGGATCCAACGCGAGCTCGAGCACGTCCCCGAGGGTGGACGCGTGGATGTGAGTCTCCTGCGTGCCACCTCACAGGAGGCCGCCTTGATCGCCGCGGAGCTGCGACAGGCACACCTGCTGGACCGTATGCCGTGGTCCGACATGGCCGTGATCGTCCGGGGGCAGGGACGCACCAGCACCCTGCGCCGGGTTCTCGTGGCCGCCGGGGTCCCGGTGGCGGTGCCTGCCACGGAGGTCGCGGTCCGGGACGAGATGGCGGTTCGTCCTCTGCTCGCGCTCCTTGAGGTGGCTCTCAACCTGGCGGCCGGGGCGCCGGACCCGATCGACACCGGGACCGCGGTCGATGTCGTGCTGTCCCCGATCGGTGGAGCCGATGCCGTCGGTCTGCGGCGGCTACGGAGGGCGCTGCGGCGGGACGAGCTGGACAGCGGGGGTGGACGCACCAGCGACGAGCTGCTAGCCCAAAGCCTCGTCGTGCCAACTGCATTGGGGGTGCTGGGTCCTGAGGGCGCTTCGGCTCGTCGGGTCGCCAAGGCGATCGCTGCGGGGGTGAGCGCTGCCCGCATGGTTGATGACGGGGACGGCCGGCGCTGGGCGCCCGGGGTCACCGCCGAGAGCGTGCTGTGGGCCATGTGGGACGCCACCGGGCTCGGTGAGAGCTGGCGCCGGGTGGCCCTCGGCGGCGGCCTCCCCGGTGCTCGGGCCGACCGGCATCTCGATGCTGTCCTCGCCCTGTTCGACGCCGCAGCAAGGTATGTCGACCGGTTGCCCCAGATGGGCCCGCGCGGGTTCCTCGAGCACATCCGTGGGCAGGACGTCGCGGGCGACACCCTCGTGGCCCGTGCCCCCAGTGATGACACCGTCTCACTGCTCACGCCCGCAGGCGCGGCAGGCCGTCAGTGGCGGTTCGTCGTGGTCGCCGGTGTCCAGGAAGGCGTGTGGCCGGACCTGCGTCTGCGTGGATCCCTTTTGGGCTCAGAGCGACTGGTCGACGTCATCAGCGACCGGGGACAGTCCTTGCGCGCCGCCCAGGCGGCAGTCCGCTACGACGAGACACGGCTCTTCCTGGTCGCAGTCAGCCGTGCCTCCGAGCGGCTCCTGGTCACCGCCGTGCGCAGTGACGACGAACAGCCATCGGTCTACCTCGACATCGTCGACCCGCAGACGGAGTCCGATGGAGGGGACGAGCTGAGGTCCTTCAGCGAGGTGCCGCGCCCGATGACCCTGGCGGGGCTGGTCGCCGAGCTCCGACGCGAGGTGGTCATCGGTGCCACGGTGAGAGACCGTCATACCGCCGCCAGGCAGCTGGCACGTCTCGCGGCCGCGCGGGTCGTGGGGGCCGACCCGTCCTCGTGGTGGGCGCTGACGGCGTTGAGCGACGACCGACCGTTGCGCGCCGAGGGCTCGAGCGTCGCGGTCTCGCCTTCGCGCATCGAGAGCTTCAGCGACTGCAACCTTCGTTGGTTGTTGTCAGCCTGCGGCGGCGACGGTCCAGGCCTCGGCGCTGCCAACATCGGCACCCTGGTCCACGACATCGCCGCCGACCTCGGTGACGTCGACGAGGCAAGCATGCGAGAAGAGGTCGAGGTGCGTTGGGCCCGGTTGGGGCTGCCCCAGGGCTGGTTGTCGCGCCGACAGCTCTCCGAGGCCAAGACGATGGTCTCCCGGCTGGCCCGTTACTTCGAGGAGTCCGCAACACGTGGCTGGGAACGCGTCGGTGTCGAGCTCGACCTACAGGTCCAGCTCGGTCGCGCAACGTTGCGCGGTCGTGTGGACCGCCTTGAGCGCGATGGCAGCGGTTGTCTGAGGGTCGTCGACCTGAAGACCGGCTCCAGCAAACCTGCCCGGGCTGACCTGTTACGCAACGCCCAGCTCGGGGGCTATCAGGTCGCTGTCGAGAAAGGGGCCTTCGCCGAGCACGGCATCGCCTCAGCCGGGGCGGCCCTGCTGCAGCTCGGCAAGGCCGCCGGGGTCAGGACCACGGTCCAGGAGCAGAGGCCGTTGTCGGCGGACGACGATCCGGGGTGGGCGGAAGCCCTGGTGAGGGACACTGCCGAAGGCATGGCCGGCAGCGAGTTCGTGGCCACGGTCGGCCCCTCGTGCACCTCTTGCTCAGTCAGGTCCAGCTGTCCCGTCCAGCCCGAGGGCAAGGTGATCTGATGCGGCACTCTGCGCGCTCGATCGCGGACGCCCTGGGCAACCCGGCGCCGACCGCGGAGCAGGTCGCCGTCATCGAGGCGCCCATGCGTCCACTGCTGGTGGTGGCCGGTGCCGGCTCCGGCAAGACCGAGACGATGGCTTCACGGGTCGTCTGGCTGGTCGCCAACGGTGATGTCGAGCCTGACCAGGTCCTGGGTCTGACCTTCACCCGCAAGGCCGCCACCGAGCTCGCCGAGCGCATCGCGAGGCGCCTGCGCCGGCTGCGTCACGTCGGAATGTGGGCACCTGCAGAGGAGCAGGACGGCGCCGAGGTACTTGGGGGGACGCCCACGGTCTCGACCTACCACTCGTATGCCGGCCGCCTCGTTCGCGAGCACGGCCTGCGGCTGGGGGTGGAGCCCGAGTCGAGGCTGCTCTCAGAGGCTGCAGCCTGGCAGTTCGCAGCCGAGGTGGTCGAGCGCCATGACGGGCCGATGGACGAGGTTCCCTTCGCTGCCTCGACGGTCATCAACGCCGTCGTCGACCTTGCTGGCGAGATGGCCGAGCACCTGCTTGAACCAGCAGATCTGGCGCTGTTGATTGACCGGTTCGAGGCCCTGGTCACCAGCCTGCCCAAGGGCGCCAGTCGGGCCAGAGATCTACCCAAAGCGGTGGCCGATGCGATGACCGCGCTGAAGGCCCGCCGTCAGGTGCTACCGCTGGTCGATGACTACATCCAGCTCAAGCGCAGCCGCGATGCGCTCGACTTCGCGGACCAGATGGCCCTTGCGGCGAGGTTGTCGCAGGGGTTCCCGGACATCGGTTCGATGGAGCGCCAACGGTTTCGGGCCGTTCTGCTCGATGAGTTCCAGGACACCAGCGAGGCACAGCTGGTCTTGTTGCGCCACCTGTTCGTCTCTGTCGGCGAGTCCGTGCCGGTCACCGCGGTCGGCGATCCCAACCAGTCGATCTACGGCTGGCGAGGGGCGAGTGCGACGACCTTGACCCGCTTTCCACGGGAGTTCGCCGATGCCGCGGGCGATGCCACTGTCCTGCCGCTCTCGACGAGCTGGCGCAATGAGCGAGCCATCCTGTCGGCGGCCAACATCACCTCGGCCCCCCTGCGCCACAAGTCGACCGTCGATGTCCAGGTGCTCAGAGCCCGAGCGGACGCTGGCACTGGGCAGCTGTTCGCGGCCCGGCTGCTGACATCCGAGGCCGAGGCAGCGCACGTGGCCGGCTGGGTCGCCCATCGCTGGCTGGATGCGCGCGGCCGTCCCACAGGGGTATCGGCGGCCGTGCTGTGCCGCAAACGTTCCCAGTTCGGCGCCGTGATCGATGCCCTGGAGCAGGCCGGTCTGCCTGTCGAGGTGGTTGGGCTTGGTGGGCTGCTCCACACACCTGAGGTCTCCGACATCGTGGCTCTGCTCTGGGTGGTTCAGGACCCCACTCGTGGCGACCAGCTGATGCGACTGCTGACCGGGCCGTTGTGCCGGCTGGGCGCGGCGGACCTCGACGGGCTCGCGGTCTGGTCCCGCATCCTCGTGCACCGGCACGCGGCTCGATCCCTGGCCCCGGATCGGCCGCAGGCCAAGGACCAGTCTCTCGACAGCGCCGACCGGCTGAGCATCGTTGAGGCCCTCGACGACCTGCCGTCACAGGACTGGACCGGTCCTGACGGCTCCCGGATCTCGGGGGTGGCCCTGCAACGCCTGCACGGACTGCGCGAGGCGATCAGGAGGCTGCGCTCGCTGACGGGCATGCCCCTGGCTGACCTGGCCGGCGAAGCCGAGCGCGCTCTTGGACTGGACATCGAGGTACTGTCCCGCCCCGAGCACACGCCGACGACGGCACGTGCCCATCTGGACGCGTTCGCCGATGTCGCGGCCAGCTTCTCGAGCTCAGCCGATCGGCCCACGTTGGCTGGCTTCCTGTCCTGGCTGGATGCCGCGCAGGCCGAGGAGCGCGGACTGGACAAGGGGTATATCGAGGTGTCCACCGACGCTGTTCAGGTGCTCACCGTGCACGCAGCCAAGGGGCTGGAATGGGATGTCGTGGCAGTCCCCGGGCTGGTCGAGGGCACGTTCCCCGCACGTTCGAGCTCGACCACGTCGTTCAAGGGCGGCGCGTGGCGGATGAGCCCGCCTCGCGACAAGGGCTGGGTCGGGGGTCTGTCCGGCGTCCCTTACGACCTGCGTGGGGATCGTGACGGGCTGCCGGTCCTGCAGTGGAAGTCGGCCCCAGACCTGTCGGCGCTCGAGGGCGAGGTCATTGACTTCATCGAGGCTGGCGGCGAGCACGGCATCGACGAAGAGCGCCGGCTCGCCTACGTGGCGTTCACCCGTGCTCGCAGCCAGCTGTTGCTGAGTGCGCCGGTGTGGGCCGAACCCACGACGCCTCGGATCACCTCACGGTTTCTCACCGAGCTGGTCGATCACGCCGACCTTGGTCTGCGTCCCCACATCTGGGAGCCGCTGCCCGAGCCGGACGGCGATACCAAGTCCGCCAACCCACGCCAGAGCGAGCCCGTCAGCGCGATCTGGCCAGCGGATCCGATGGCCGCGAGGCGCGCACAGCTCACTGACGCTGTGCAGGTGGTGCTCGACGCGATGGCGGACCTCGACCGTGACGACGTGCATGCCCCCCCGATCGACGGTGACCACGTCGGCCAGGTGTCCGGCCGGGGGGGAGGTGACGGGCCAACGGTGGTCGGTCGCGAACGCGACATCGCCATCCTGCTGGCCGAACGCGACTCCGCAACCCGCACTGGTGACGTCGAGGTCAAGGTCCCACGACACCTGTCCGCATCTGGGGTGGTCTCGTTCGCCGAAGATCCTCAAGGGTTCGCTCGTGACCTTCGTCGGCCGATGCCCTCACCGCCAGCACTGGCGGCCCGTCGGGGCACGGCCTTTCATGCCTGGGTCGAGGAGCACTTCGCGCGCGCCGCATTCGTCGACCCGCTCGACCTGCCAGGCAGCGCCGACGACCACCCGGCAGACGATGAGGAGCTGCCACTGATGAAGGAGCGGTTCCTTGCCAGCGAATGGGCCCGCCGCACTCCGATAGCCATCGAGACCGCTATCGAGACCACTGTCGCGGACATGGCGATACGGGGTCGTATCGACGCGGTCTTCCCACGTGCAGGTGGCGGGTTCACCGTGGTGGACTGGAAGACGGGCGCCAAGCCGTCAGGTGACAAGGCCGCGGTTCGTGCCGTGCAGCTGGGGGCTTACCGCCTGGCCTTCGCCCGGCTCCGGAGGGTCTCACTGGACCAGGTCGATGCGGCGTTCTACTACGCCGAGACGGGCGAGACGGTGTTCCCGGGGCTGCCCGACGAAGAGCAGCTGGAGGCGTTGATGGGATCTATCCCGGCCTAGCGGCTGTTCCCGGTACTGCCCGACGAGGAGCAGCTGGAGGCGTTCAAGGGATCTATCCTGCCTAGCGGCTCGGCGGCTCTTGTGGACCCTTCGCCGCGGTGGGTTCGTCATCGCCCGCATCTGCCGGTTCGTGGTTCTCCGTCGTGCCAGACGGCTCTTTCGTTTCGGAGTGCTCTGCGGTCCAGGAGCCCTCAGTCGCGTCAGGGAGCTCAGAGGGCACCCCAAGCTGAACCGGGCCAACAGCGGCCACCGGCACGGTAGGAATGCTGTGCGGGATCGGCGCTGTGGGAACTACGGGCACATCGTCGCGGTCGTCATCGGAGATGTCGGCGTCCAGCGTGCGGAGCTTCGCCGCGCACGCTTCGACTGCACCCGGGTCCGCGAAACCGACCGCGGTCAGGAGCTCGGATACCAGCTTGAGCTCACCAGCGAGGCGGGCCCGTCGCTCGAGGTTCTTGTCCGGTCGGTCGACCCGTGCATGCGCATAGGCCTCGAGCACCGAGTCAAAGGCCGCGGGGGATGCGGTGGTGACCAGCGCCGCGAAGTCGTCGGCGGGGTCGGCGACCTTGGCGTCCTCCCAGCCGGTGACCCCGCGTACACGACCCGTTGCGGCATCGCTCTCATCGTCGAAGACGGCGAGAACGTTGGCGCCGCTCAGGTCGCCGTGGGTGGGGGTCGGCGCGAACCGCCAGAGCGACACGTCCTCGAGGGATCGTTCCCAGCGGGCCAGCAACCCGGTGGGGACGTGTCCCGTCGCCGCGGCTCGGTCGAGGTCCGACAGTCGCCGGGCGCGATAGGTATCGGCGTCATAGGACGGGAGACCAGCCTCGTCGAACAGCGCACGGTCGACGTTGTGCAGTGCAGCAAGGGCCCGGCCCAGCTCGGCCGCGATCCCTGGTCCGGCCGGCAGGTGTGCGAAGTCGAGCGGGCGCCCCACCAGGTAGGAGTAGACCGCCGCCCGGCCACCCTCCTTGAGAGCCACGAAACCCTTCGGCGACGGGACCGAGAAGGGCAGTCGACGAGCCAACAGCCCGAGCAGGGAGACAGTGACGTCCATGCGTGCGCCGGCGGCCGCAGTCATCGGTACTCGCACGACCCAACGTCGATGCTGGGTGTCCTCGATGAAGGCCACCTCGAACTGATGCCCGGGCAGCTGCACGACACCCTCGACTTCTGCGGGGTCCAGCCCGGGCACAGCGGCGCTGGCAAGGGCGGCAAGGGCGAGGGGAGTGCGGGTCACAACGACACCGTATGACGAGTGCGCCCCCTAGGCTGGAAGGCGTGAGCGGGTCTTCGAGATCTTTGCGCGATTTATCCTTCGCGCACGGCACAGTGGGCCGTGCCGGTCTGCGTCGCCAGGACCCTGATCTGCTCCCTGCGCTGCTGAAGGACCCGTTGACCCGGGTCGTGGAGCTGGTTGAGGGTCGCGCAGAGGTGACGGAGGTCGATCGAGACGTCAGCCTGGTCCTGCGTCCGCCTCGCGGAACGGATCTCGACCAGCTGAGCATCTTCCTCGGCCAGGATGGTGAGGGGACGGCATACGTGGGGGTCGTTGGAGGTCCCGATGAGGCTGCGACCGACAAGTGGCGGACCTTGCGCGAGGCGGGCGCAGTGCTCTCGGATCGGGACGCGGGCCTGTTCGCCACGATGCTGGGTCTGGTCAACTGGCATGAAGCGCACACCCACTGCCCTCGATGTGGTGCGCCAACCCTGCCCGACGAGTCCGGCTGGCTGCGGCGTTGCACCCAGGACGGCAGCGCGCACTTCCCACGCACCGACCCGGCGGTGATCATGGCGGTGACCGACGCGGAGGACCGGCTCCTGCTGGCCCGAAGCCCGCACTGGCCGGAGGGACGTCTCTCGGTGCTGGCCGGCTTCGTCGAACCGGGCGAGTCCCTCGAGTCCGCGGTGGCTCGGGAGGTGCTCGAGGAGGTCGGTGTCGTCGTCGACGACGTTCGCTATCTGGGCAGCCAACCGTGGCCGTTCCCGTCCTCGTTGATGGTGGGGTTCACCTCGCGCGCGGTGGACCCGACGCTGCACCTGGACATGGAGGAGATCGTCGAGGCCGTGTGGGTCGGTCGTGCCGAGCTGCGCGACATGGTGGTGGCCGGCCGTTTCGGCATCTCGCCCACCGTGTCGATCTCTCGCCGCATCATCGAGCGCTGGTACGGCGGTCCGATCGACCAACAGGTCGAGTGGGTGACGCCAGCGCGCCATTAGCAGAACGGAGCCTGCAATGACATTGAACCGCGACCCCGACCACGCGCCATGTGCCTCACCAGCGCGAAAAGGGACGCCGCGGGTATCGGAACCCTTAGGCCAGGCGCAGTCGAACCTGCGCCACTGACGGGTTGGTGGCGGCGGAACCGTCGGGAAACACCACGGTGGGCACGGTCTGGTTGCCACCGTTGATGCTCATGACGTAGTCGGCGCTGGACGGATGCGCCTCGATGTTGACCTCGGTATAGCCGATCCCCTCGAGGTCCAGCCCGGTCTTGAGCACTCGGCAGTAGCCGCACCACGGCGTTGTGAACATCGTGACGTTGCCGGCAGAGGGGAGTGCGGGGGCCGCGGACATGCGAGATTCTCCTTGAGGTTCGGTCATTGGGCGACCTCGTCAACGGCGTCTGGCCTCCATTCCTTCCCGGAGGCACCGAACCCCGTCCCGGCACGCACCTGTCATCCGGGTCTGAGAGGATCGGATGCGATGTCCTCCCCACCCAGCGAGCCGAGCGGCACACCGACTGCCGACGACATCCTCGACGCCCTTGACCCTGAGCAGCGCCAGGTGGCTGCCTCGCCGAGCGGGCCCATGTGCGTCCTTGCCGGCGCCGGCACCGGCAAGACGAGGGCCATCACCCACCGGATTGCCTACGGCGTGCACAGCGGTGCCTACCAGCCACAGCGGGTGCTGGCTGTCACCTTCACGGCGAGAGCGGCTGGCGAGATGCGCACCCGGCTGCGCGAGCTGGGGGTCCCGGGCGTTCAGGCCCGGACGTTCCATGCGGCGGCGCTGCGTCAGCTTCACTACTTCTGGCCGCAGGCGATCGGTGGTGCGTCCCCGGAAGTGTTGCCACACAAGGCGTCTGTGGTCGCCGAGGCGGGCTCACGGCTGCGCCTGCAGCTGGACCGCGTGGCCGTGCGCGACATTGCGGCCGAGGTCGAGTGGGCCAAGGTGAGCATGCTCACGCCCGAGACGTATGCCGTCGCCGCGGCTCGCGCAGGTCGAGCCCCGGCCGATCTTGACGCCACCGCGATGGCTCGCCTGCTCCAGACCTACGAGGAGGTCAAGACCGAGCGAGGGGTGATCGACTTCGAGGACGTGCTGCTGCTGACGGTCGGCATCCTCGCGGAGCGGGACGATATCGCCCGGGTCGTGCGCTCGCAGTACCGCCACTTCGTGGTTGATGAGTACCAGGATGTCAACGCGCTCCAGCAACGGTTGCTCGACCTGTGGGTGGGTGAGCGCGACGACATCTGCGTGGTCGGCGACGCGGCCCAGACGATCTACTCCTTTACCGGCGCGACGCCCAGACACCTGTTGGACTTCCCGCGGCGCTACCCCCAGTCGCAGGTCGTTCAGCTGGTGCGCAACTATCGGTCGACCCCCCAGATCGTCGCCCTGGCCAACCTCATGGCGCGTGCCGGCGGGGTGCAACGTGGCGCTCCCAGAGCCGACCTGCTTCAGCTCCGCTCGCAGGGGCAGGACGGGCCCGCGCCGAGCCTGACGGCATACAGCGATGACTCCTCCGAGGCAAGCGGAGTGGCCACGGCGATCAAGGACCTGGTCACGCGAGGCACCCCGGCAAGCCAGATCGCCGTTCTCTTTCGCACCAACGCCCAGTCCGAGGCCTTCGAGGCTGCGCTCGCGGGTGCCGACGTCGCCTTCCTCGTGCGCGGTGGCGAGCGGTTCTTCGCCCGCAAGGAGGTGCGCGGAGCCATCTTGTTGATGCGCGGCGCGGCCAGAGCCGATGACGGGGCCAAGCCGCTCGGCGAGCTCGTCCGCGATGTCATCGCCGGGGCCGGATGGACCGAGCGAGCGCCCAGCGCCGGCGGGGCGACCCGCGAGCGCTGGGAGTCCCTGCAGGCGCTGGTCGGGCTCGCCGACGACTTCGTGTCCGTGAGCCCCGCTTTGCGGATGACCGACCTGGTGCGAGAGCTCGATGAGCGCATGGCAGCCCAGCATGCCCCGACTGTCGAGGGGGTGACCCTGGCCTCGCTGCACGCAGCCAAGGGCCTGGAGTGGGACGCCGTCTTCGTCGTCGGCTGCAGCGACGGCCTGATCCCTATCAGCATGGCTGAGGGTCCGGAGGCCATCGAGGAGGAACGCAGGCTGCTTTATGTCGGGCTGACGCGCGCCAGGCGCGAGCTGCGGCTGTCGTGGTCAGGGGCCCGCAACCCAGGAGGTCGGGCCGGTCGGCGACCCTCGCGCTTCCTCGACGGAGCAGCCAGCATCCTGGGCGACGGCGCGCGGTCATCG
>DASVHT010000286.1:0-14475 GCA_036382455.1 Dermatophilaceae bacterium | reverse complement strand
CTTTGGCAGGGCGACGCTTGCGCAGCGGAGGTGTGACGCCGGGTGCCAGCCTCCTGGTCGTGATGAGGAAGCCCGTGTGGCCGTGCATTCGGTGCTCGGGACGCACTGCCAGGCCCTCAAGGTGCCAACCGCGGACCAACGACTCCCAGGCAGTCGGTTCGGTGAAGGACCCGTGGTCGCGCGACGCCTCGGCCACCCGCGAGAGCTGCGTGGTCGTGGCTACATAGCAGATGAGGACCCCACCGGGTGCCAAGGCGTCAGCCACGACGTCAAGGCACTCCCAGGGTGCCAGCATGTCCAGCACGACTCGGTCGATGGTGCCCGGTGACACGACATCTGGCAGTGCCTCGACCAGGTCACCAACGGTGACCTGCCAGGCCGGGTGGGGTCCGCCGAAGAAGCTCTCGACGTTTCGGCGCGCGATGTCGGCGAAGTCCTCGCGGCGCTCGAAGGAGTGCAGGTGCCCGCGATCGCCCACAGCCCGCAGGAGCGACATGCTCAGAGCACCTGATCCGACGCCGGCCTCGACGACGCGCGCACCGGGGAAGATGTCGGCCATGGCCACGATCTGACCGGCGTCCTTGGGGTAGACCACGGCGGCACCGCGTGGCATCGAGAGGACGTAGTCGGACAGCAGCGGGCGGACAGCGAGGTACTCGACCCCGGCTGTGTTCTTGGCGGTGGAACCGTCAGGAGCGCCGATCAGGTCGTTGTGAGCGAGTCGGCCGCGGTGGGTGTGGAACTCCTTGTCGGCCACGAGGGTGATCGTGTGCAGGCGCCCTTTGGGATCGGTGAGCTGGACACGCTCACCCACGTTGAACGGTCCGCGGCGCAGGTGGGCGCCGGTGGCGCCCTGCTCGCCGATCGGCTGCTGACCGGCGTGATCGTTCGGCTCTTCCGGCGTGCCCTGGCTCATGGCGGGCAAGTCTAGGTCCGCGAAGCTGGGCCACGTGACAGCGCAGCCTCCAGATCACCGGCGAGGACGATGCCGTCGATCCGGCCGTCGGGACCACGCACCGGCACTGCACCGATCCCCAGGCTCTGCATGGCACTGACCACGCTGGCGATCGACTGCCCCGGGGTTGCCTCGACGACCCACCCGGCCGGTTGCCCGCGCATGACACTGGTGACCGCCACGCTCCCGAGGGAACGCTCGGGGATCGCGCGTAGCGCGTCGTCGTCAACGAGCCCGATCGCGTTGCGGGCGTCGTCCTCGACGACCACGGCCGTGCCACCTGGTCCGCTGGTTCGCAGGGCCAGCGCCTGCGCAGCACTGGAGCGAGCAGACAGCGTCGCCGCGCGTCGCCATACGGAGTCGATGCGTATGCCGGCCAGCAGGCGGCTGCCGCGTCCGGAGCGGATGGCATTGGTGGCACCCACCCACAGAAAGGACCCGATGAAGAGCGCCCAGATGAGGTTGAACAGGTCCGGCGGCTGGCCGTTCAGCATTGGCCGACCCACGAATGCCAGGACGACCAGGACCGTGACGACCCGCCCGGACCAGCCGGCGGCGATGAGCCCGCTATCGCGTCTGCCCGTGATGCGCCATACGAGGGAGTCCACGAGGAAGCCGCCGTCGAGCGGAAGCCCCGGCAACAGGTTGAACCCGGCGACAAAGGCATTGGTCAACCACATCGCGTTGATCAGCAGGTAGAGGACGTCGCCCGAGATCTGAGGTAGGGCCAGCCAGGCCACGAGAGCCAGTGCTGCGTTGGCGGCCGGGCCGGCAATGGCCACGAGCGCACTTGCCCCTGGGCGTGCGCTCGATGAGTCGTACGTCGTGTGCCCTCCCCACAGGTCAGCCACGACCTGGTTCACCCGGTATCCCGACCGGGTGGCTACGACGGCGTGGGCCGCCTCGTGCGCGAGCACCGAGACCAGCAGGAGAACGACATAGGCCAGCGCCACGGCGTAGGCGCCGGGTCCGAGGTCAGGGCGGTCGCTCGCGATCTGCGGGCCGAACGTGACCACCATGACCACCGCGATGATCGGCCACGACCTGCCGATGTATACAGGCACACCACCGATCGTGGCGAGTCGTAGACCAGAGGCGGAACGCGTCGGCTGCTCGGCACTGGCGGACATGACGCGACTGTATGTCAAGAGGTTCGCTCTCTATGCCCTTGGTCGGTGCCAAAGGTGTCAGTCCAGCAGTCTCGGTGCCCCGGTGTCGGTGCGGAGAGTGTCGGTCGCCCCACCTAGAGTGCCCTGCATGGTTGCCGCACTGTCCCCGAGCCGGGCTTCAGACTTCATGCAGTGTCCGCTGCTCTATCGCTTCCGGGTGATCGACAAGCTCCCGTCCGCGCCGAGCCCGGCCGCGGCGCGGGGCACGCTCGTTCATTCGGTGCTGGAGCGTCTGTTCGACCTCCCGGCCGATGGCCGCACGATCGAAGCCGCCTCGGCCTTGGTCGAGCCGCAGTGGCAGGCACTGCTGGAGGGCGAGCCGGAGCTGGCGGACCTCGTCGATGCGACAGACCTGGCAGCTACGGCAAGCTGGTTCGGCGATGCGATCGCCCTGATCGAGCGGTGGTTCACCCTTGAGGACCCGACCCGCCTCGAGCCGGCCGAACGCGAGCTCTATGTCGAGACCGACCTGGACGGGCTGACTCTGCGTGGTTACGTGGACCGGCTCGACCTCACGCCTGGTGGCGAGATGCGTGTGGTGGACTACAAGACCGGGCGCTCACCCTCGGAGCTCTTCGAGGCCAAGGCGCTGTTCCAGATGAAGTTCTACGCGTTGGTGCTGTGGCGTCTGCGCGGTGAGGTGCCGCGGATGCTGCAGCTCGTCTATCTGGGCAACTCCGAGATCGTGCGCTACTCCCCCGACGAGGCCGCGCTGCTCGCGGTCGAGCGCAAGCTCAAAGCCCTGTGGCAGGCCATCGAGACCGCCGCAATGACAGGGGACTGGCGGCCCAGCAAGTCGAAGCTCTGCGACTGGTGTGACCACCGTGCCCTGTGCCCGGAATGGGGTGGCACTCCCCCGCCACTGCCCGAGGGCGCGGCCCTGCTGGCTCTGGACCCGCGTGCGTCGGCTGCGGTCGTGCCCGCCGACGACTAGATTCGAGCAATGTCGACGTCTGACGTGGCCAAGTCCGGGCTTGCCTCTGCTCCAACGTCGACCTGTTCGTGGAGCCGGCGGCACGAGGCACAGGTGCGGTGGATGCGCTCCTGGAGGCTTTGCGGAGCATCGCGCGTGATCGTGGGTGGAGCAAGATCCGCTGGATAACCGCCGATGACAACCACCGTGCGCGAAGCAAGTACGACCAGATCGCCGTGCGCACCATGTGGGTCACCTACGACATGGCCGTCTCGCCGGCCACTGACTGACGCTCAGAGATGTAACCCGGACCGGCGAACCCGCTCAGCTCCCGACGTAGTGCGTGTCGGCCACCTTCAGCGCCTCGTCCAGGATCGCGATACCTTCCCTGATCTCCTCAGCGGAGGTGGTGCACGGCGGCACGACGTGGGTCCGGTTGAAGTGGACGAACGGCCAGAGCCCGCCTGCTTTGCACGCTGTAGCGAAATCGGACATCGGCTTGGCGTCAGCACCACTGGCATTGAACGGAACCAATGGCTCGCGGGTTACGCGGTCGCGTACCAGCTCCAGCGCCCAGAACACACCGAGTCCCCGAACCTCACCGACGCAGGGGTGGCGTTCGGCCAGTGCTCGCAGCTCGGGCCCGATGACGTCGGCCCCGAGCGAGCGAGCATGCTCGACGATGCCTTCTTCGCGGAAGATGTTGATCGAGGCCACTGCTGCGGCGCAGGCCAGGGGGTGACCTGAGTACGTCAACCCGCCGGGGAATGCGCGGTCCGCGAAGGTCGCGGCGATCGGGTCCGAGATGACCACACCGCCGAGCGGCACGTATCCGGAGTTGACGCCCTTCGCGAACGTGATCAGGTCCGGTGTCACGCCCCAGTGGTCCACAGCGAACCATTCGCCGCAGCGACCGAAACCGGCCATGACCTCATCAGCGATCAGGACTATCCCGAACTCGTCGCAGAGCGCGCGGACCCCAGCGAGATACCCGGGCGGCGGCACCAGAATCCCATTCGTGCCGACCACGGTCTCCAGAATGATCGCCGCAACCGTGTGGGCTCCCTCAACCATGAGCAGGTCCCTCAGATGCGTCAGAGCGCGATCCGACTCCTCCTGCTCCGTGGTCGCATGGAAAGCCGATCGGTAGGCGTACGGGCCCCAGTAGCGAACGATCCCGGGCACGCCGGGCTCGGAGGCCCAGCGGCGCGGGTCACCCGTGAGGGCGATGGCTCCGGCCGTTGCGCCGTGGTAGCTGCGGTAGGCAGCCAGCACCTTGTGTCGTCCTGTGTGCAGCCGGGCCATCCGGATCGCGTTCTCGTTGGCCTCGGCGCCGCCGTTGGTGAAGAAGACGGTGTTGAGGTCCCCCGGGGCAATCTCGGCGATCAGCCGGGCAGCCTCGCCGCGCGCCTCGTTGGCGAAGCCGGGGGAAACATAACAGAGCTTGGCGGCCTGCTCCTGGATGGCTGCGACGAGCCCCGGGTGCTGGTAGCCGATGTTGACGTTGACCAGCTGTGAGGAGAAGTCGAGATAACGCTTGCCGGAGTAGTCGGTGAAGTACGACCCCGAGGCAGAGGCGATCGGCAGCGGGTCGATCTTGGCTTGGGCGGACCAGGAGTGGAAGACGTGTGAGCGATCGTCAGCACGAACCCGCGCCTCGCTGAAGGAGGTTGACGGGCCGGTGGGCACCTGGGGCGATGTTGTCTGGGTCAAGGCTGAAGTCCTATCGCGTGCGGGGAAAGCCGAGGTCGACGGTAGACGTCGCGGGGTCGGGCCAGCGGGCTGTGACGACCTTGCCCCTCGTGTAGAAGCTCATGCCCTCGGCGCCGTACATGTGGGCGTCGCCGAACAGTGAAGCCTTCCAGCCCCCGAAGGAGTAGTACGCCACGGGGACCGGGATGGGGACGTTGATGCCGACCATGCCGACCTCGACATCGAGCTGGAAGGCCCTGGCGGCCCCACCGTCGCGGGTAAAGATCGCAGTCCCGTTCGCATAGGGGTTGTCGTTGATCAGCGCCAGGCCCTGCTCATAGGTCTCGACCCGGACGACGCAGAGCACGGGCCCGAAGATCTCGTCGGTGTACACGGTCATCTCGGGTGTGACGTGGTCCAGCAACGTCGTCCCGAGGAAGAAGCCCTCTGAAGGCACGTCCTCGGTGCGACCGTCGACGACCAGAGTGGCCCCCTGCTGCGCACCGGCGTCGATGTAGCCCGCAACCCGGTCGCGGTGGGCAGCAGTGATCAGTGGACCCATATCGGTGTCCGGGTGGGTGCCATCCCCGATGGTGAGCTTCGGCAGTCGTGCCGCGATCGCGTCTACCAGCGGGTCTGCAACGTCACCCACCGCGACGGCCACGGATAGCGCCATACAACGTTCACCCGCTGCGCCGTATGCCGCCGAGACCACGGCGTCGGCGGCCATCTCCACGTCGGCGTCCGGCAGGACCAGGGCATGGTTCTTGGCGCCGCCAAGGGCCTGGACCCGCTTGCCGTGCGCAGTGCCCGTCTGGTAGATGTACCTGGCGATCGGGGTGGAGCCCACAAAGCTCACGGCGGCGACGTCGGGGTGGGTCAGCAGCGCGTCAACGGCATTCTTGTCGCCCTGGACCACGGTGAAGACGCCGTCCGGCAGACCGGCGTCCTTCCACATCTGGGCGAGGTACAGCGAGGCCGAGGGGTCCTTCTCACTCGGCTTGAGGATGAAGGCGTTTCCGCAGGCGATGGCGGTGGCGCACATCCACAGCGGCACCATCACCGGGAAGTTGAACGGGGTGATACCCGCGACCACTCCCAGCGGCTGACGGATCGAGTACACGTCCACCCCGCTGGCCGCCTGCTCGGAGAATCCGCCCTTGAGCAGGTTCGCCAGGCCGGTGGCGAACTCGACGTTCTCCAGGCCGCGAGCGACCTCACCTGCTGCATCGGACAGAACCTTTCCGTGCTCGGCTGTGATGATCGCCGCGAGCTCGTCCGTGCGCTCGTGGAGGAGCTCCCGGAACGCGAAGAGCACAGCGGACCGTACGGACAGGGACGCATGCCGCCAGTCCTTCGAGGCAGCGACCGCCTTGACGACCGCATCATTGACCTCATCAGCGCTGGCGAGCTCAACCTGCGCGCTGACCACTCCCGTTGCCGGGTTGTAGACAGGGGCCGTTCGCCCTGAGGTGCCAGGGGTGTGCCGGCCATCGATCCAGTGTGGGATGCGCGGCGCCTGTGGGGTGCGCTCAGCCTCTGAAGTGCCCTCAGTCTCTGAAGTGCCCTGTGTCATGGCCGCAGGATACGTGTCACCTATTGATCACACAATATGACTATTGCTACGTTACAAACATGCAATCCATGCTCGAGGTCATCGAGGAGCGACTTGTCGAGCCCAGCTCCCGAGGCCTTGCCCAGGCCGTGAGCAAGGCTGTCCGAGAAGGCGCCCTGCTGCCGGGAGCAAAGCTTCCGCCCATCAGAGCCCTGGCGTCGGCGCTCGGCCTCTCCCCGACGACGGTCAGTGCTGGATGGGCGCTGCTCGCGCGCTCAGGGTCCATCCGGACCGACGGCCGCCGGGGCACAACTGTCGCCGACCTGCGGGACCCTGCCCCGCGCCGATACCGCAGGGCTCTGGAGCGACAGCTCGACTTCGCCCTTGACCTGTCCACGGGGATCCCCGACCCGGCGCTGCTGCCGAACCTCGCAGCGGCCCTGCGCGAGCTGACCACCGCCGGCATCCCCGGCAGCTATCTGGACGATCCGGTTCTGCCTGAGCTCCTCGTCGTCCTGAGGGCCCAATGGCCTTATGCCGCCGAAGAGCTCATGGTTGTGGACGGCGCCATGGACGCCCTGGACCTCGTGTCACGATCGCTGCTCCGTTTCGGCGACCGGGTAGTCGTCGAGCACCCCTCGTTCCCTCCCCTGCTGGATCTGCTCGAGTCGATCGGTGTCGAGGTGGTCGGCGTGCCTGTCGACGAGGCCGGACTAAGCCCTGAATCGCTGACGAGTGCCTTGCAGGGCCACATCGCGGCCGTATTCCTGCAACCGAGGGCCCAGAACCCTACCGGTGCGTCCATGACCGAGCCACGAGCCCGGGACCTTGCGACAATCCTCGCGCAAACCGGAACACCGGTCGTCGAGGACGACTCAGCTGGCGCCGTCTCCGCCACGGCACCGATCAGCCTTGGCCAGAGGATCCCGGGCCAGGTGATTCACATCCGAAGCTTCTCGAAGTCCCATGGGCCCGACCTGCGACTGGCTGCCATGGGCGGACCCAGCGATCTGCTGCGCGATGTCATCCACCGCCGCGAGCTCGGACAGGGCTGGAGCAGCCGGGTCCTGCAGCGTGTCCTCCTGAGCCTGCTCACCGATCCGGTGGCTGTGGCTGACGTCGAGCACGCGCGCGATGAGTACACCCGCCGACGCGTTGCGCTGGTCGACGGCCTGACGTCACGTGGCGTGCGGGTGTCCAGTGGTGACGGCCTCAACCTGTGGGTGCCGGTGCACGACGAGTCCGCTGCCATCATCCGACTGGCCAGTCAGGGGGTGGGTGTCACGCCCGGATCGCCCTTCGAGGTGATCCCGGATGGGGGCGCCCACATGCGCGTCACGGTCGGACTCGTACCCGACGGCCATGATGAGCTGGCCGAGATTCTGGCTGCGGCGACCAACACCAGCTCTTGGGGTTCGCGCGCCCGCTAGGCTGCCGGGCGCATCATCCGGGCCCTCAGGCAAACAGTCTCAACAGATCTGGCGGAGTCAGCCCAGCCAGCGTCGTGATCTGAACGGCTCCAACGGTTTCCGGCACGTCGACGTGATGCGGGACCGCAATCGTCGGTATGCCGGCCGCCACCGCCGACGCCACGCCGGGAGGCGAGTCCTCGATCGCCACGCAGGCTCCAAGGTCGACCCCGAGCAGGCGAGCGGCCGCCAGATAGGGCTCTGGGTGCGGTTTGCCGTGCTGCACCACGTCTCCAGTAACCACGGCGGCAAAGCTGCCGTTCGGCAGGTTGCTCACCACCGCGGTCGCGAGCGACTCCCATGACATCGTCACCAGAGCGCACGGAACGCCTTGTGCCACAAGGCTTTCGAGCAGACTCCGGGCACCCGGTCGCCACGGCACATGATCTTTGACGCTCGCCACGACGCTGGCAAGCAGCTCGTGGACGATCTCGAGCGGGGTCAGCTCGATGGGCGAGTGGGCGCGAATGTACTCGGCCGAGACCAACAGGTCGTTGCCGACGAGCTGGTGGGCGTGCTCGTCGGTCCACACGCCGCCATGCTCTTCGACGAGGGCGTGCTCTGCGGCGATCCAGTACGGCTCGGTATCAACGAGGGTGCCGTCCATGTCCCAGAGAACCGCGGCCGGAAGGGCGCTTGTCACGCGGCGGCGCCGGTCATGGTCGGTTGTTGTCACGGGGCACTGAAAGGCTACGTTGCATTGAAGTACTTGGCCTCGGGATGGTGGACGGTCAGCGCATCCGTGGACTGCTCAGGATGCAGCTGCAGCTCCTCCGAAAGAGTGACGCCGATGCGGGACGGGTCCAGCAGCCCGACGAGCAGCGCACGGTCCTCAAGGTCCGGACAGGCCGGATAGCCGAACGAGTAGCGGGACCCTCGATAGCCCTGACGCAGAATGCCGCTGAGCTCGCCGTCGTCGTCAGCGCCGAAGCCCAGCTCCTCGCGCACCCGGGCATGCCACATCTCGGCCAACGCCTCGGTCAGCTGCACCGAGAGACCATGGAGCTCGAGGTAGTCGCGATAAGCGTTGCGGTCAAACAGCTCGGCGGTTGCCTCGGCCACCCGCGGACCCATCGTCACCAGCTGGAAGGCAATCACATCGGGCTCGCCATCCGACTCGTAGCGTTCCTTGGTCTTGAAGAAGTCCGCCAGGCAGAGCCGACGGTCACGGCGCTGACGCGGGAACGAGAACCGCGCCCGCTCGTCGCCGATCTTCTCGCCGCTGGTCCCCTGTTCATGATGCAGGACGACGAGCTCGTTGCCTTCGCTGTAACAAGGGAAGTAGCCGTACACGACAGCGGCTTCGATCAGGCCGTCGGTCTTGATCCGATCCAGCCACATGCGCAGCCGCGGCCGGCCTTCGGCCTCGACGAGATCCTCGTAAGACGCACCGTCCTCACCGCGGGTGCCTTTCAGCCCCCACTGCCCCAGGAATGTCGCCCGCTCGTCGAGGTATGACGCATAGTCGGCCAGCGCTATGCCCTTGACCACGCGGCTGCCCCAGAACGGTGGCGTCGGGATGGTGTTGTCCTCGGACACGTCCGAACGCGCAGTGTCTGCAGGCGCGTCATCATCGGGGGCAGCCAGCGCGGGACGAACTCGGCGTTTGCGCAGCTCAGGCAGGGCGTCCGCCACGTTGAGCTCCGGGTTGGCTCGGGCGGCCGCCACGGCGTCCATCAGTCGCAGACCCTCAAAGGCATCCCTCGCGTAGCGGACCTCCCCCTGGTAGACCTCGGCCAGGTCGTTCTCGACGTAGGCGCGCGTCAGGGCAGCGCCCCCGAGCAGCACGGGCCATCGCGCCGCGAACCCGCGGGAGTTCAGCTCCTCGAGGTTCTCCTTCATGACAACGGTCGACTTCACCAGCAGCCCACTCATGCCGATGGCGTCGGCGTCATGCTCCTCGGCTGCACGGATGATCTCGGCGATGGGTTGTTTGATGCCGATGTTGACGACGTCGAACCCGTTGTTGGACAAGATGATGTCCACCAGGTTCTTGCCGATGTCGTGGACGTCGCCCCTGACGGTTGCCAGCACGATGCGCGCCTTGGCCTCACGCGCGGAGCCGTCAGCGTTGCCCTCGATGAAGGGCTCGAGATAGGCCACCGCCGCCTTCATGACCTCAGCGGACTGCAGCACGAACGGCAGCTGCATCTCACCCTTGCCGAACAGCTCTCCAACGGTCCGCATCCCGCCCAGCAGGTTGTCGTTGATGATGTCGAGAGCGCTGTGGCCCTTGTCGAGCGCCAGCTGCAGGTCCCCTTCGAGGCCTTGGCGCTCGCCGTCGATGATCCGCCGTCCCAGTCTCTCCTCCAGTGGAAGAGCAGCGAGCTCATCGGCACGGGTCTCCCGCAGGGAAGCCGAGTCCACGCCTTCGAACAGCTCGAGCAGCCGGCCGAGAGGGTCATAGGTCAGCTCGCTCTCCCCCGGCTTACCAGCCCAGACACGTCTGTCGTAGACGAGGTCGAGGGCGACCTGCCGCTGCTCCTCGGGGATCCGGGCGATCGGCACGATCCTGGCCGCGTGGACGATGGCCGAGTCGAGCCCGGCCTTGACGCACTCGTGCAGAAACACCGAGTTGAGGACGACCCGGAGCGCCGGCTTGAGACCGAACGACACGTTGGAGACGCCCAAGGTGGTCTGGACCTGCGGATAGCGACGCTTGATCTCGCGGATGGCCTCGATGGTCTCCAGGCCATCGCGACGCGTCTCCTCCTGACCCGTGGCGATCGGAAAGGTCAGCGTGTCGACGATGATGTCCTCGACGTTCAACCCCCACTCACCGGTGAGCGCCGTGATGAGCCTGGACGCCACAGCCACCTTGTGGTCCCGCGTGCGAGCCTGGCCCGTCTCGTCGATGGTCAGGGCGATGACGGCGGCACCATGCTCCTTGACCACGGGCATGATTCGGGAGAACCGCGAACCCTCGCCCTCGCCGTCCTCGAAGTTGACCGAGTTGACGACCGCGCGGCCACCCAGCAGCTCGAGCCCGGCTTCGACCACGGCCGGTTCGGTGGAGTCGAGAACCAGCGGCAGCGTGCTCGCGGTGGCGAACCGGCTGACGATCTCGCGCATGTCCTGCACACCGTCACGGCCGACGTAGTCGATGCACACGTCGAGCAGGTGGGCGCCGTCCTTGGTCTGGTTGCGGGCGATCTCGACGCACTCATCCCAGCGGGAGGCCAGCATCGCCTCCTTGAAGGCCTTGGAACCATTGGCATTCGTGCGCTCACCGATCGACAGGAACGAAGCGTCCTGACGGAAGGGCACCGCGGAGTACAGGGAGGCAACACCGTGCTCGGGTCGGGGGCGACGCGGCTTGATCGGCAACCCACCAACAGCTTTGACCACCTCCGCGAGGTGGGCCGGCGTCGTACCGCAGCACCCACCGACCAGCGAGAGCCCGAACTCCTTGACGAACTGCGTGTGCGCCTCAGCGAGCTGCTGCGGAGAGAGCGGGTATGCCGCGCCATCCTTGGTCAGCATGGGCAGGCCGGCGTTCGGCATACAGCTGATCGGGATGCGGGAGTGTCTGGACAGATGGCGCAGGTGCTCGCTCATCTCGGCTGGACCCGTTGCGCAGTTGAGCCCGATCGCGTCGATCCCGAGCGGTTCCAGGGCGGTCAGCGCCGCGCCGATCTCGGTGCCCATGAGCATGGTGCCCGTGGTCTCCACCGTGACGTGGACGATCACCGGCAGGTTCTCGCCGGCGTCAGCCAGCGCGCGCCTCGAGCCGATCACCGCGGCCTTGGCCTGCAACAGATCCTGCGACGTCTCGATGAGGATGACGTCCACGCCCCCGTCGATGAGCCCGCGGGCCTGCTCGGCGTAGGCATCGCGCAGCTTCTCGAAGGAGACATGGCCCAGCGAGGGCAGCTTGGTTCCTGGTCCCATGGAACCGATCACGAACCGCGGGTGCTCGGGTGTCGACCAGTGCGCAGCGGCTTCGGCAGCGATACGCGCACCGGCCTGAGCCAGCTCGTAGATGCGATCGGAGATGCCGTACTCGCCGAGGTTGGCGAGGTTGGCGCCGAAGGTGTTCGTCTCGACGGCATCGACGCCGACCGCGAAGTAGGCATCGTGGACGCCTCGCACCACATCCGGGCGGGTGATGTTGAGGATCTCGTTACAGCCCTCGTAACCCTGGAAGTCGGCCATCGAGGGGTCAGCGGCCTGGAGCATGGTGCCCATCGCACCATCGGCAACCAGAACGCGTTCGGCCAGAGCCTTTCGGAAGAGGTCAGAGCGGCTGCTCAATGTGTTGGACCTTGTCACTAGGGGGAATCGGCCAGAAGTCTACCGGCGGGTGATGGGACCGGCCGACCCGGATTCCGTAGTCTGGTCACTTCAGTGGACAACGAACACCCTCATGGAGGCACATGGTGATCCAGCTCGAGGACGTGACAGAGCTTCGCGACCCGATCATGATTGCTGCCTTCGAGGGATGGAACGACGCGGGTGAGGCCGCCACAGCAGCGATCGAGCACCTCGCCGAGGTGTGGAAGGCCGAGCCCATCGCAGCGTTCGACCCCGAGGACTACTACGACTTCCAGGTCAACCGCCCCCGGGTCGTCCTCGATGAGGGCAAACGGCGCATCAGCTGGCCCACGTCCCGCATCCTGCTGGCCACGTCACCAACGCTGGACCACGACGTCCTGCTGGTTCAGGGCATCGAGCCATCGACCCGCTGGCGCTCGTTCACCATCGAGCTGCTCGAGTTCGCACGCCAGCTCGGAGTGACCAAGTTCGTCACGCTGGGTGCCATGCTGGCCGACGTGCCGCACACGAGGCCGATTCCCGTCACCGCCACGTCCGAGCATGAGGATGTCATTCACCGCTTCGACCTCGAGCCCAGCACCTACGAAGGCCCCACCGGAATCGTCGGGGTCCTCGCCGATGCGGCCAGCCAGGCGGACCTGCCCTCGCTGTCCTGCTGGGCTGCCGTCCCGCACTACGCCGGGGGCGTTCCCTCACCCAAGGCGACCCTCGGGCTGATCGCCAAGCTGGAGGAGCTGCTAGACCTGACCATTCCTCACGGCGACCTCACCGAACAGGCGCGCGCGTGGGAGCACGGCGTGGATGGGCTCGCCGAGTCTGATGACGAGGTCGCGGAGTACGTCCGGGCCCTCGAAGAGGTGCAGGACACCGCCGACCTGCCTGAGGCCACGGGGGAAGCCATCGCGCGCGAGTTCCAGCGCTACCTTCGTCGTCGCGAAGACCCCCCGAAAAGCTAGAGCCGAATGCCCAGCAGCGCGTCCAGCGCCCGCCCGACCAGACCGGGGGCGCCGGGATCGGTGCCACCGCGTTCGATGCTCTCCCGGACCCAGTCGTCCACCGCGTCCAGGGCCCCCGGTGCGTCGAGGTCATCCGCGAGGCATTCCCGAATTCGCGCTATGGTCGCGTCGGCCGACGGGCCGCCGTTGCCGGAGAGCCCTTCTCGCCACATCGACAGTCGCCTCTGACCATCCACCAGCCGCTGACCGGTCCACTCCCACGGCGTCCGGTAGTGGTGCGCCAGAAGGGTCAGTCGGATGGCCATCGGGTCGACCCCGGCCCGTCTCAGCCTCGAGATGAGCACCAGGTTGCCCTTGGACTTGCTCATCTTCGCCCCGTCGAGCCCGACCATGGCCTGGTGGACGTAAGCACGCGCGAACGGTGAAGCGCCGGTGATGGCGCACGCCTGGACGGCGCTCATCTCATGATGAGGGAAGATCAGATCCGTGCCGCCCCCCTGCACGTCGAACGTCATGCCGAGAAAGTCCAGGGCGATCGTCGTGCACTCGATGTGCCACCCGGGTCTACCATCGCCGAGCTCGCCACCGGGCCAGAAGGGTTCGCCGACGCGGGCGGCGCGCCACAGCAAGGGGTCCAGCTCGTCGCGCTTGCCGGGCCGTTCGGGGTCTCCCCCACGCTCGGCGAAGACCGCCATCATCTGGTCGCGGTCCCAGGAAGAGACCGAACCGAACTTCTTTGCGAACGAGAGATCGAAGTAGACGTCGCTGTGTCCGTGCGTCCCCTCACCCTCGGGAGGGTCCAGGCGGTACGCGGCTCCCCGCGACAGCAGGTCAGTCACCGCCTTGACGATTGACGGCACCCGCTCGATGGCACCGATGTAGTGATCCGGTGCGATCACCGCCAGCGCGGTCATGTCCTCGCGAAAGAGAGCGATCCCCGTGTCCGCCAACGCTTGCCATTCGATGCCGTCGCGCTGGGCGCGCTCGAGCAACGGCTCGTCCACGTCCGTCACATTCTGGACGTAGAGCACCTCATGGCCTGCGTCGCGCAGGGCTCGACCCAACAGGTCGAAGGTCACATACGTCGCAGCGTGGCCCATGTGGGTGGCGTCGTAGGGAGTGATCCCGCAGACGTACATCCGTGCGATGGGGCCTGGCCTCAACCGGAGCAGCTCACCGGACGCGGTGTCGTGGATACGAATCGCGGGGCCGGTGCCCGGCACAGCTGGGATGAACGGCGACGGCCAGGATTTCACGGCACCGAGCCTAATGGGCGCGGCCGGTAGCCAACCCAGGAGCCCGTGACGGAGAGCCCCCTCAAACCCCCACCACGGATGATGATGGCGTGCGTCACAACCGTCGCGGCATACGATCGGAGGGTGAGCACCACAACGCAGCAGCCACGTCACGCCTCTCTGCCTCTGCTCGTCCTCGGTCAGGGCCGCGAGCTTGCCACCGAGCGCGGCGTCGAGTGTCCCGGCGAGCTGCCGG
>DASVHT010000285.1:0-1863 GCA_036382455.1 Dermatophilaceae bacterium | reverse complement strand
CCTGGACACCCGCTTCCTCGGCGATCTCTACCAGGACCTGTCCGAGCACGCGAAGGCGACGTACGCGCTGCTGCAGACCCCGGAGTTCGTCGAGGAGTTCATCCTCGACCGGACGCTGACCCCGGCGCTGGCCGAGCGGCCCCTGGAGGGCTTCCGGCTGATCGACCCGGCCTGCGGGTCGGGGCACTTTCTGCTGGGGGCGTTCGACCGGCTGCTCGACCGCTGGCATCGCGAGGCCCCCGGCCTGGAGGTGCTGGCGCGGGTGCAGGAGGCGCTGGACGCGATCCACGGGGTGGACCTCAACCCCTTCGCGGTGGCGATCGCCCGGTTCCGGCTGACCGTCGCGGCGCTGCGGGCCTGCGGGCTGCGGTCACTCGCGGACGCGCCGGCGTTCAGCTTCCACCTGGCGGTCGGGGACTCACTGCTGCACGGGCCGGGGCAGCAGACGTTGGCCGGCGATACTGACCTGTCTGACTTTGCTTACGCCACCGAAGACCTCACGCTGTTACGAGAAATCCTCGGCCGTCAGTACGACGTGGTGGTCGGTAACCCGCCCTACATCACGGTCAAGGACCGGGTGCTCAACCAGGCCTACCGAGAGCGGTACGCCACCTGTCACCGCGAGTATGCACTGACCGTGCCATTTATGGAGCGCTTCTTCACCCTGACCAAGCCTGGGTCCGACGGTCAGCCGGCCGGCTGGGTCGGGCAGATCACATCGAATTCATTCATGAAGCGGGAGTTCGGCTGCAAACTGATCGAGGGCTTTCTAGTCGGTAAGGATCTGCGGCTGGTGACCGACACGTCCGGCGCATACATCCCGGGGCATGGCACTCCCACGGTGGTTCTCGTTGGGCGCAACCAACTCCCCGTCGGTTCAACGGTGCGGGCCGTACTTGGAGTCCGAGGCGAGCCTGGCCGGCCCGACGATGCGGCCAAAGGCCTGGTCTGGCGGTCGATCGTGGACCACGTCGATGAACCCGGTTGGGACGGTGGCTGGGTCACGATCGCTGATCTTGACCGGACACTCTTGACGCATCACCCGTGGAGCCTCACGGGAGGCGGAGCCCTAGCGTTGCAGCAACTGCTTCAGGTTGGGCATCCTTCGATGCAATCGGTCAGCTCTGCGGTCGGCTGTATAAGCATCACGGGTGAGGACGATGCCTTCCTGCTTGATGCGCCCTCCGTTCTGCGCCATAAGGTCGAACAGAGCCGACAGATGGTGCTCGGTGAAGCCGTTCGGGACTTCCTCCTGGAGGCCGGACCACATGCGCTATACCCGTATGATCCGTTCTTCCACGCACTGCCACCGTCAGACATTCCTGCGATTCTCCAGCTGCTCTGGCCCGTGCGGCGCCACCTGCAAGTGCGTCGCCGATTCTCGATTCCAGTAGAGCGACTGCCCAGTCTTCAGTGGTATGAGTACCGCGAATTTTATGTTGAGAAGCTACGCACACCGCTGTCGATTGCGTTTGCGGAGGTGGCAACGCACAACCATTTCGTGCTGGACCGGGGCGGGAAGGTCTTCAAGCAGACCGCGCCGGTGATCAAGCTGCCGGCCGGGGCGACGGAGGACGAGCACCTGGCGCTGCTCGGCGTGCTCAATTCGTCGACAGCGTGCTTCTGGCTCAAGCAGAACAGCCACAACAAGGGTGAGGGCGGCGGGGCACGGGTCGACGCCGGCTATGCGGCTCGTGGGGAGCCATTCCGGGAGACCTACGCGTTCACTGGCACGACACTGCAGGACTATCCGTTGCCATCAGTCCTGCCGCTGGAGCGGGGACGGTCGCTCGATGCTCTGGCGCAACAACTGGCTGGGTTGACGCCGTCCGCGGTTGCCGCGCGTCAAGTGCCGACCGCCCA
>DASVHT010000284.1:0-6960 GCA_036382455.1 Dermatophilaceae bacterium | reverse complement strand
GACGACGTCGATGCTGCGCGCACCCTCGTTCGCTTCGCATTCTGCAAGCGCGATGAGGTGCTGGAGGAGGCCGTCAAGCGTCTGGGTCTGCTTGCCGCGCGCTGAGCCCTCGCCCGCCCACACGTCGAATCTGGGCCCGTGAGATCGCAGATGATCGACTCTTCGAGGCCATGTTCTCCGAGCAATGTGCTGGTCGATGCCTGGTACTTCCCCAACCGTCCACAGGGGTATGCCGGGTAGCCCCGTTGCCCACAGGTGAGCCTCGCGAGCTGTTCCTGTGCGGCCCAAACAGGGACATTCGGCTTATGCGGCTCACGTCTACCGCGGCCTCTGCCGCCTTCATTGCCTCCGTGGCACTGACCACCGCCACGTCAGCCGTCCCCACTACTCGCCCTCTATCGCCGGTCAGCACGACGAAGACCAGCACGACGAAGACCAGCACGGCGAAGACCAACCCGGCTCAGCCCAGAGTGCTTCAGGTCGGCCCTATCCAGACCGTGGCCCCAGATGCGGCAGCCATCTCCAGGGTCGCAACGCACGTGACATTCGTGTGGCCACTCTCGCCTCAGCCCGAGGTGCTTCGCCGTTTCGACCGGCCTCTGAACCAGTGGTCGCTCGGGCATCGCGGGGTCGACCTGGTGGCGGTCATGGGCCAGCCCGTGCTCAGTGCAGGGGACGGGATCGTGACCTTCTCAGGAGTGATCGCCGGACGAGGCGTGGTCACCGTTCGACATTCCCAAGGGCTGCGCACGACCTACGAACCGGTCGACGAACGGTCGGCTTCCGGCACGGTCGTTCACCGGGGAACCAGGATCGGAATCCTCTCCGCTGTGCCCGGACACTGCGTGCCCCTTCACTGCGTTCACTGGGGCGCCATCTCCGGAGAGGACTACCGAGATCCATTGTCGCTGTTGGGCTTCGGCAGGCCGGTTCTCCTGCCGCTCGGCTGAGACCGGGGCAGACCCGAGATCAGGCGCGCGGATGCGCCTGGAGATAGGAGCGCCTCAGCCTCTCGACCGAGACGTGCGTGTAGATCTGCGTCGTCGCCAGGCTGGCGTGGCCGAGCATCTCCTGGACGGCACGAAGATCGGCACCACCCTCGAGCAGGTGCGTGGCTGCGCTGTGCCTCACACCGTGCGGCCCGACATCGGGTGCGTCGGGCACGTGTCGCAGCAGCTGGTGTACCGAGGCGCGGACCTGACGCGGATCGACCCGGCCGCCCCGCCGGCCAAGGAACAGGGCCGGACCGCTGATCGCTGAGACCACCTGACCCCGCCCCAGCTGGAGCCATCCCTGCAATGCGATGGCCGCGGGACCGCCGAAGGGGACCGTTCTCTCCTTGGCGCCCTTGCCCATGACACGGACCACGTTGGAACCGAAGTCGACGTCGTCCATGTCCAGGCCAACCAGCTCACCGACCCGAATCCCCGTTGCATACAAGAGCTCCAACATCGCGCGGTCCCGCAGGTGCAGTGCGTCCTGGTCGTCAGCGGCAACAGCCGCAACGTCCAGCAAGGTGCTCATCTCGTCCTGTTTGAGCACTCCGGGCAGGGTCTGCAGCCGTTGGGGTGCCAGGAGGCGCACGGAGGGATCGGCCGCGATCACTCCTGTTCTAGTAGCCCAACGCAAGAACGCCCGGGCCGATGCGGCTCGGCGCGCGATGGTCGCCCGGGCCGCTCCGTTCTCGGACTGGTGGGCCAGCCAGGATCGCAGATCCGCGAGCTTCACGTCTGACAAATCGTTGATCCCGCGCGCACCGACGAAGGCCAACAGGTTGCGCAGGTCACCCAGGTACGCCCGTTGGGTGTGCGCGGACCGACCTCGCTCGACACGAAGATGTCGGGCAAAGGCCTCGACGTGGCCGAGGGGCTCTGCGTTCACGACCTCACGCTGACAAAGCCGGGAGCGATGGGCAAGGACATCGACGTCCGCGCGCGCCGTTTCCTCGCTGGGGGCGGACTCGGCGCTCAGAGACCGAGGACCTTTCGAGCCGCGGGTCCCTGTCGCCAACCCTCGCCGTGGCGTTCGGCCAGAGCGCCTAGATCCAGACGCCCGAGCAGCGATCTGACCTCGGCAACCGACAGTCCGGAGGACACCGCCAACCGCGAAACGGGCACGCCCTTGCGAACAGGAAGGGCGGACAACACACGAGCCGCGGGTTCGTCGAGCTCGTCCCCAGCCATGGTCGGTCCCCGACGGAGCGGAGCGAGGTCGCTGCCATAGTCCCCGATGGCTTCGGCCGCCTCAGCGGCGTCCGTCACGAGCTGTGCCATTCCGGACCGGATCGCCTCGTGACATCCCGCCGACATCATGGACGTCACGGGCCCGGGCACTGCCACCACGACTCGACCGTGTTCAGCGGCGGTGCGGGCCGTATTGAGTGACCCCGACCTCAAACCAGCCTCCACCACGACAGTCCCGGGGCTCATCGTGGCGATCATCCGATTACGTTGCAGGAAGCGGGTCTTGGTGGGCGCTGACCCCGGGGCCACCTCGCTCACCACCGCACCGACCTCGACTATTCGTGCGATCAGCGCAGCGTGCGATGAGGGATAGGGGCGTTCGACGCCCCCGGCCAGCACTGCAATCGTGGTGGCCCCGGTCGCAAGCGCACCGCGGTGGGCGGCGGCGTCGATGCCAAAAGCCGCGCCGGAGATGATCGTGAACCGGCGCTCGCCCAGTCCGGCCGCCATCTCGGTGGACACCATCTCGCCATACGCCGTGGCACTTCGGGCGCCGACGACCGCCGCACTGCGCTGGCAGGATGCGGCCAGGTCAACCGGTCCACGAACCCAGAGGCAGTATGGCGGCGCTCCAAGATCGTCGAGGCCGTGTGGCCACTCGGGGTCACCAGGACAGACGACGCGGGCAGCGTACTTGGCGCCGACCTCGAGGTCTCGTTCAATATCGAGCACCTCGAGGCGGGGAAGGAAACGTTGCGCGCCCTGCTCGACCCCGGAGGCTGCCAGACGCAGGGCGGCTGCCGGACCATGCGTCCTGATCAGGCGGGCAGCAACCGCGTCCCCAGGCTCGGCGACACGGCTCCAGGCCGCTCGGGCAAAGCGATCCTGGGACAGCAGACTGCTACGCAGGGGCACACTCATGCCGCCACCGCTGACTGGGCGCGCAAGGTCAGAGCCAGCCCGACATCGCCTCGGTTGGGCGTTCCGCCACCAGCGAGATCGGTCACGGTCCATGCGATCTTGAGGACCCGGTCATAGCCACGAAGGGTCAGGATCCCCCGTTCCAGCGCGCGCTCAAGATCCACGGTGGCAGCCGTCGGCAGCTTCAGGAATCCCTCCCGCATCATCGGGCCCGGAACCTCGCCGTTGAGCCGCCACGGTGTGTTGGCGAGGCGCTCCGCCTGCAGGCTTCTTGCGCTGGCCACACGGGCTGCCACCTCGGCGCTGGGCTCTCCCTTGGGCGCGAACAGGCCCACGCGGGATACAGCAGACATCTGCAGCTGGAGGTCGACGCGATCAAGGAGAGGACCCGCCAGTTTTCCCATGTAGTCGCGGCGCGCCCGTGGCGAACAGGAACAGTCGATGCCCTTGCCGACACCCCGACCACATGGACAGGGGTTGGCCGCAAGGACAAGCTGAAAGCGCGCCGGGTACCTCACCACCCCGGACGCGCGCGCCACGACGACCTCACCGGACTCCACCGGCTGGCGCAGGGCCTGCAGGACGCCAGGCTTGAACTCGGGAGCCTCGTCCAAGAACAACACCCCATGATGGGCTTTCGAGATGGCACCCGGTCGGATGAAGCCGCTCCCACCCCCGACGATCGCGGGCATCGACGCCCCGTGGTGAGGTGCCACGAAGGGCGGTCGCACGATCAGTGCACCGGACTTGGGCAACGCGCCCAGCACCGAGTGGATGGCCGTGACCTCCAACGCCTGCGCCGGCTCAAGATCGGGCAACAGGGAAGGCAGTCTCTCGGCCAGCATGGTCTTGCCGGCCCCGGGCGGTCCGGACAGGAACAGGTGATGTCGGCCCGCGGCCGCAATCTCAAGCGCCAGCCGCGCCTCGTCCTGTCCGACAACGTCACGCAGGTCGGGCACGACGACGTCATCGGGCACGGGTGCGGGGTCGACAAGGACATCTTCTGGTGGCTCGCCACGCGCAATGGCCTGGTAGCGCGCAACCAGGTCACGAAGGTGACGTGCCGGCACCACCACGATGCCGGGGACAAGTGCGGCCTCAGCAGCGTTCGCCGCCGGAACGACGATCTGGGCCATGCCCAGACGCGCAGCGGTCAGCACCACGGGCAGGACGCCGCGCACCGGGCGAATCGATCCATCCAGACCCAGCTCGCCGATGTGCACGATCCCGTCCACGACGCGCGCCTCGATGAGCTCCGCCGCTGCGAGAGCGGCGATCGCGATGGGGAGGTCCCATCCGCTGCCGACCTTGGGTATGGAGGCCGGAGACAGGTTGACCGTCAGACGCCGATTCGGAATCGGGACGCCGGAGTTCGTCGCGGCGGCCTTGATCCGGTCCGGCGCCTGCCGGCACGCCGCATCGGGCAGACCGCTGAACATGGTCTTGGGCAGTCCTTGTTCGAGACCTGCCTCGACGTCGACCAGCACCCCCTCGATCCCCTGCAGGGCAACCCCTTGCGTGCGACCCAGACTCATGCCGCCACCGCAACCAGATGCTCGATCTGTGCGGGTCCCCGCGGGGGTCGCAATATGCCGATCACGTCGATACGGACATCAGCCACGGAGGCAACAAGAGATCGGTGATCAGTCATCCAGCAGCCGGCCAGCCGGCGTAGACGAGCGGCCTTGACCGCCGTCACCGCCTCGACCGGCGAGCCGAACATCAGGCTTCGGCGGGTCTTGACCTCGACGATCACCAAACAGGTGTCGTCCATCGCCACGATGTCGATCTCGCCCTGGTCGCAGCGCCAGTTGCGGTCCAGGATCGCCATGCCAGCCTCGGTCAGATATCGCGCAGCGAGCCGCTCACCATAAGCGCCAACCGCATTGGCCACTCCGGCCTTGGCCACCACCCCGGACGCCACACCCGATCTGCTCCGATCGGGGACTGAATTGGTCACCTTGACCACCTCCTCGGTCGACCTTGGCAACGACACGGCCGGCTGAACAGGCGACCGAGCGAGCCTGTGGACGACGGGGCCAACGCCGGACCCCTTGTGGACGATCGCTTAACCGGCCCCCACCGGCTGACGGCAGCGCTTCATTCTCGAGACAGCTGCGCGCCTGACGAGAGTGAAGAGTGGGACGACGGAGCCGCCCTCACGTCTCGCGGCGACCTTGGTCAGACGCGCTGGGCCATGAGCACGGCGTCATGGATGGTGACCGCACGGCCCTCCGGGTCGAGAGTCTGGCGCGCCCGGGCTTCATCAACGCGCGTCACCCACTGCTCAGCGTCGAGCGCGGCCGCCACGTCGGAGGCCGTGAAGAACAGCTCTGGTGCGTCTGGCCTCGGGACGGTTGTCTGGAGGTCCGTGGGGTGATGGCCGACGATGAGCAGGATGCCACCTGGTGCCACCGACTCCGCCAGCCGGCTGTGGAGCACCTCACGCTGGTCCTTGGGCAGGTGCAGAAACTGCGCCGACACAAGGTCGTAGGAGCCCGTGGCCGGGACCCATTCGTTGAGGTCGGCGTGCAGCCAGGTGATGCGTTTCGCGACGTCGGCGCCGACCTCGAGAGCGTGGACCGCGCCGCGTTCCAGGGCGACGCTGGAGACGTCGACTGCGGTGACCTGCCAGCCGTGCTCGGCCAGCCAGATGGCGTCCGCACCTTCCCCGCAACCGACATCCAGGGCTACCCCGGGAGAGAGGTCAGATACCTCGGTGACGAGGTGGGGGTTGGCGTTTCCGCTCCACACGTTGCTGCTGGACTGGTATCGCTGGTCCCAAAAGGCTTCGCTCGTAACGACATGATCTGGACCGTCCCCATGGTGGTCGTGGCCGCGATGGGTGTGTCCTTGCGGGGGTCCAGACACCTTAGAAGCCGCCCTCCTTGGGCGGCTCGAGCTCGGTCTTGGCCAGCTCTTCGACGTTGACATCCTTGAAGGTCACGACCCGGACGTTCTTGACGAAGCGTGCCGGCCGGTAGACATCCCAGACCCACGCGTCGGCCATGGTCACGTCGAAGTACACATCTCCGCCTTCGCCGCAGACCTTAACGTCCACGGAGTTGGCCAGGTAGAAGCGACGCTCGGTCTCAACGACATGGGAGAACAGTCCGACGACGTCGCGGTACTCGCGATAGAGCTGCAGCTCCATCTCGGTCTCGTACTTCTCAAGGTCCTCAGAGCTCATCGCACGCCTCCGCTCTCGATCCGAACCGAACCGAACCAACATCATCATCCATCACAGGTCCCACCTCGGCAGCCACTCCGGGCAACCTCCACGACCGGCGGTGATGCGCGCTCGGACCACGGCATCTCAGCGCCGCGAAATGCTCGGGCGCCGAGTAACCCTTGTTCAGCTCCCAGGCATAGCCCGGCACCTCGGCCGCGAGCGCGACCATCATCGCGTCCCGCTCGACCTTGGCCAGGACGCTCGCGGCGGCAACCGACGAGCAGAACAGGTCGGCCTTGACCATCGTCCTGACCGGGACAGAGGGGGCGAGGGCGCCACCTGACTCGAGAAGACCCAACAGCCCGACCCGCTCGGGGTCGGTGAGCCAGTCATAGTTGCCGTCGAGGATGACCAGATCAGGTATGACGGGCAGCGCGGCAAGCGCCCGGGTGCCGGCAAGGCGCAGGGCCACCATGATTCCGAACTGGTCGATCTCACCGGGCGAGGAGTGCCCCACGGAATACGCGCTCGCCCACCTCTGGATCTTGGGCACCATACGCTCGCGCATCTGGTGCGAGAGCAGCTTGGAGTCCTTCACGCCAACCGGCGCCGAACGGCATACCTCATCGATCACCACGACGCCGACCGACACAGGCCCAGCGAGCGCCCCACGACCGACCTCGT
>DASVHT010000283.1:0-15523 GCA_036382455.1 Dermatophilaceae bacterium | reverse complement strand
GGGCTCGAGCGGACGATGCCGGGCCGACTCGTGGGTGTGAGCCTCGACGAGGATGGCCACCCGGCATACCGTCTGGCACTGCAGACCCGCGAGCAGCACATTCGCCGAGAGAAGGCCACCTCCAACATCTGCACCGCCCAGGCGCTCCTTGCTGTCATGGCCGCCATGTATGCCGTGTACCACGGCCCCGCGGGCCTGGCCCGGATCGCCCGCCGCGTGCACAGCCACGCCACAACGTTGGCCCAGGGTCTGCGCGCGGGCGGGGTTGAGGTCGAGACCGAGCTGTTCTTCGACACCATCACGGCTCGCGTTCCGGGACGGGCGTCCGAGGTGGTCGCCGAGGCGGCTGCTCGTGGGGTGAACCTCTGGCAGGTCGGTGCTGATCGAATCTCGGTCAGCACCGATGAGACCACAGACCTTGAGGACCTGTCGGCGGTGTGGGCGGCGTTCGGTGTGCCCGCGCTGCCGGCAGTCACGGCCGTCAAGACCCTCACCTGGCCCTCCGCGCTGATCCGCGAGTCGGACTATCTGACGCATCCGGTGTTCCAGATCCACCACAGCGAGACGTCGATGCTGCGGTACCTGCGCAAGCTCGCGGATCTGGACTACGCCCTCGACCGGGGCATGATCCCGCTGGGATCCTGCACGATGAAGCTGAACGCGACGACCGAGATGGAGCCGGTGAGCTGGCCGGAGTTCGCGGATCTGCACCCCTTCGCCCCCGCGACACAGACCGAGGGAATCCGCTCGCTCATCGAGGACCTCAAGACCTGGCTGTGCGAGATCACCGGTTACGACGCCGTCACGCTGCAGCCCAACGCCGGGGCACAGGGTGAGCTGACCGGCCTGCTCGCCATCCACGCCTACCACGAGGCACGCGGTGACACGTCCCGCAACATCTGTCTGATCCCGGCCTCCGCGCACGGCACGAACGCTGCCAGTGCGGTCATGGCAGGCCTCACGGTCGTGGTCGTCAAGACCGCTGATACCGGTGAGATCGACATGCAGGACCTGCGGGCCAAGGTCGAGGCGCACCATGACAACCTCGCGGCCATCATGGTCACCTACCCCTCGACCCACGGTGTCTTCGAGGACACGATCGGTGAGCTGTGCGAGCTGGTGCACAACGCCGGCGGTCAGGTCTACATCGACGGCGCGAACCTCAACGCGTTGGTCGGCCTCGCACAGCCCGGCAAGTTCGGCGGCGACGTGTCACACCTGAACCTGCACAAGACCTTCTGCATCCCCCATGGTGGTGGTGGCCCCGGCGTCGGCCCGGTGGGCGTGCGCAGCCACCTGGCTCCATACCTTCCGAACCACCCGTTTGCCCTGGACGCCGGTCCGCAGACCGGGGTGGGCCCGGTCTCGGGCGCTCCGTATGGTTCGGCCAGCATCCTGCCCATCTCCTGGGCCTACGTCCGGCTCATGGGCGGCGCCGGGCTGACCCGTGCGACCCAGGTCGCCGTCCTGTCGGCCAACTACATCGCCGCCCGCCTGCGTGAGCACTACCCGGTGCTCTACTCGGGGCGCGAGGGGCTCGTGGCACACGAGTGCATCCTCGACCTGCGCGAGCTCACCCACACCACCGGAGTCTCGGTCGATGATGTTGCCAAGCGCCTGATCGACTACGGCTTCCACGCGCCAACGATGTCCTTCCCCGTCGCAGGCACGCTGATGGTCGAGCCGACTGAGAGCGAGGATCTCACCGAGATCGACCGCTTCTGCGACGCCATGATCGCCATCCGCGGCGAGATCGCGCAGGTGGCCCGCGGCGAGGTCTCAGCAGCGGACAGCGTGCTGCACCATGCCCCGCACACGGCGGCCTCGCTGGTCGAGAAGTGGGACCACCCGTACGACCGGAAGCTCGCAGCCTTCCCTGCGGGAGTGGACAGGCTCTCGAAGTACTGGCCGCCGGTGCGTCGCATCGACGGAGCTTACGGTGACCGCAACCTCGTCTGCGCCTGCCCTCCGCCGGGGGCTTTCGAGGAGGGCTGAGCCTCAAGCTCACGGGTTGGCACAACGCCCTCGCGGACCGTCCGCGCTCCTCAACGGAAGTGTGCATTCGGCTGTCGTGCGAGCCGCCCCTGTGATTGGGTCGCAGTAGGCCCGACGGAGGAGGTCGGCATGGGTGAAGAGGTAACGGGCACGGCATACACGCGTCAGGATCGGCAGCGTTACCGCGAGAAGGTGCGCCTGGACCTGGACGTCTTCGAGCAGATGCTTGCCCACAGCAGCTTCGAGGACGAACGCCCACTCATCGGTATGGAGATCGAGCTCAATCTGATGGACGAGGGCTACGAGCCGCGGATGGCCAACGCCGAGGTCCTGGAGCGCATCGCCGACCCGGCGTTCCAGACCGAGATCGGGCAGTACAACATCGAGCTCAACGTCGCGCCACGATCGTTGCCCGGTGATTCGGCGATCGAGCTCGAGAACGATCTTCGCCAGAGTCTGAACCGGGCAGAGGTGCTGGCCAACGAGACCGGCGCCCACATCGTGGCGATCGGCATCCTGCCCACGGTCATGCCCGAGCATCTGAACGCTGGGTCGATGAGCGACAAGCTCCGCTACGCCGCGTTGAACGAAGCCATGGTCAATGCCCGTGGTGAGAACATGTTCATCGACATCGAGGGCACCAGCGGTGAACGCCTTGCCATGTATGCCGATTCGATAGTTCCCGAGTCGGCCTGCACCTCTGTTCAGCTGCATCTGCAGGTGGCACCGCAGGATTTCGCTGCGTACTGGAATGGCGCCCAGACGCTTTCCGGCCTGCAGCTCGCTCTGGGTGCCAACTCGCCCTACTTCTGCGGCAAGCAGCTCTGGCACGAGACCCGCGTCGAGCTGTTCCACCAGGCCACGGACACCCGCCCCATCGAGCTCAAGAACCAAGGCGTGCGTCCCCGCGTCTTCTTCGGAGAGTGCTGGATCACCTCCGTCTTCGACCTGTTCGAGGAGAACGTCCGGTACTTCCCCGCGTTGCTCCCCGAGCTGACCGACGAGGATCCGGTGGCCACCCTCGAAGCCGGCCTGGCGCCCCGTCTCTCCGAGCTCAGGCTCCACAACGGGACCGTGTACCGATGGAACCGTCCGGTCTATGACCTCGCCGACGGGCGTCCACATCTTCGGGTCGAGAACCGTGTTCTGCCGGCTGGGCCGACGATGATCGACACGCTGGCCAACTCGGCCTTCTACTACGGCGCTCTGCGCCTGCTCGCAGAAGAGGACCGCCCGGTGTGGACCCAGATGAGCTTTGCCGATGCGGAGCACAACTTCCACGCATGCGCCCGTCGTGGCATCGAGGCCAAGGTGTGCTGGCCCGGCTTCGGGGAGGTGCAGGCCAGCGAGCTGGTGCTTCGCCACCTGCTGCCGATGGCCCACGAGGGCCTGAGGCAATGGGGCGTCTCCACGGCCGTGCGGGAGCGCTATCTCGGCGTGATCGAGGGCCGATGCACATCCGGGATGAACGGCGCCTCCTGGCAGATCGCGGCGGTGCATCGTCTCGAGGATCGCGGAGCAGATCGCCCCACGGCCCTGCGAGGCATGCTCCAGCACTACGTCCAGGCCATGCACGCCAACGAACCCGTGCACACCTGGCCGCTGCCATAGATCGCTTTCCATACGACCGGTGCTGTATGCCGCGGACCGCGCCCTGGGCGGATCGTGTTGTCTACTGAAGCGTCCGGTTCCAGGTGCTGATGACGTGCATCTCCCGCTCCCAGCTGAGGACGCTCACCGAACCGGCATCCAGCAGGATCTGGGAGCCGAAGCGCAGCTGCTGCCGCAGGAACACTGAAGCCAGGATCCGCAGACAGTGTCCGTGACCGACCAGCGCCACATCTCCGGTGGCCAGGAAAGGCATGGCGCGGTCGATGACCTTCCGACACCGCGCAGCCACCTCCTCGATGCTCTCCCCGGGTGTCGCGCCGGGGATGACACCGTCCTGGAACACCGTCCACGGATAACCCACCCGCTCGCGGATCTCCTGGGTGGTCAACCCTTCATAACCGCCGTAGTCCCACTCCATGAGGTTGTCGTCGACCACCGCGTCGACCAGTCCGGCCAGCTCCGCGGTGCGGCGGGCCCGCTGCAGTGGAGAGACGAGGACCAAGGAGAAGACGCGGCCCTTGAGCAGCTCACCCGCCTGCGCCCCGAGCTGCTCCCCTCGGGCTGTCAGCGGGAGGTCGGTGCGGCCGGTGTGCTGGCCCGACCGGGACCACTCGGTCTCGCCGTGGCGCATCAGCACGAGCGAACCCTGTTGGTGGTCCTGTGCTGCGGTTGAGATGGTCACTCTGGCAGGGTAAGGGAATGCCCGCTGACTCGCATCGCACCGTGACCATCACCCGCACCTCGGCAGGCCGGTATACAGCGGCCAACGGCCGGGGAGGCACGCTCGGGTTCGGCACCGGAGACGTCGATGACTTCACACCGGTCGAGCTGCTTCTTGTCGCCATTGGTGGATGTACCGCGGTCGACGTCGACATCCTCACGACCCGTCGCGCCGAGCCGGAGTCGTTCGTGCTGCAGGTCGACGGAGACAAGGTGCGCGACGAGGGCGGCAACAGGATGCAGGACGTATCGGTGACCTTCCGGCTGAGCTTCCCCGTCGGCGAGGGCGGCGACGCCGCTCGGGCATTGGTTCCCGACGCCGTGAAGAGGTCCCATGAGCGGCTCTGCACCGTCAGCCGGACGGTGGAGCTCGGCACTCCTGTCTCCATGCGCATCGAGTCCTGAACCGTCCGATGACCACACGGCTGAGCTACCGCATCCTGAACGTCTTCACCGTCGGTGACGACCCGTTCTCGGGAAACCCGCTGTGCGTCTTCGAGGACGCAACAGGCTTGTCGGACCAGGACCTGCAGAACCTCGCTCGTCAGCTCAACCTCTCCGAGACGACCTTCATCACGCCCGGGGATGGTAACGCGACCGCAACGGTACGCATCTTCACGCCCACGTTCGAGATGCCGTTCGCGGGACACCCCACCCTCGGCACCGCACATGTCGTCCGTGACCTTCTCAGCGCCGGAGACTCGGTCGTTCTCCGTATGCCGGCCGGGGCCATCACGGTCCGGGCCGACGCAAGTACGTGGACCTTGCAGGCCAAGCACCCGACGACAAGAGAGGTCACGGTCTCGACCGAGGATCTGGCCCGCACCGTTGGCCTGCCCCCGAGCTCTCTGACGTCACAGCCACTATGGGTCAACGTCGGGGTGGAGCAGCTCGTCGTTCCGCTCCGTTCTGCCGAAGACGTGAGGGCGGCCCACACGGACCCCGCACTGCTGCGTGAGTTCGGCACCGGGGCCGACGGCGAGTCGCTCGTGTACGTCTGGGCGCCAACTGGCCCGGAGACCATCGAGGCACGGTTCTTCTTCGCCCAGAACGACGCGGCGATCGAGGACCCCGCGACCGGCTCGGCGTGTGCGAATCTGGGCGGCTGGTTCCTGGCGAACGGAACAAAGGGGGTCCGGCGCCGGATCCACCAGGGCAGCGCGATCCAACGTCCCTCAGAGCTGGATCTGCAGGTGAGCGACAACGGCACTATCTTCGTCAGTGGCGCCGTGCGCGAGGTCGGCCGCGGGACGTTCACGATCTGATGCCCGCCTACGTCGCGTTCCTGCGGGCGATCAACGTCGGCGGTCGGTTCGCCAAGATGGCCGACGTGCGAGCAGGGTTGTCCCAGAGGGGTTTTGGTGACGTCGAGAGCCACATTCAGAGCGGAAACCTGCGGTTCACGTCGAGCCTGCCGTCGTTCGTCGAGGTGGAGGACGCCGTCGAGACGGCCCTCGAGGACTTGTGCGGGTTCGCCGTCAGGACCATCGTCCGGACGCCTGCACAGCTTGGCGCGCTGACGGCATACGGCGAAGGTCTGGCCGCTCCTCTGAAGGGGGAGGTGCGACGTTATGTCACCTTCCTCAAGAGGGATCCGGATGACGAGCTCGTCGCCATGATGAACGGCTGGGACGTTGCGGGGGAGCGGGTTATCGTCCACGGTCGTGAGGCCTACCTGTGGCTAGCGCACCCGTCCCACGAGGCGAAGCTCACCAACGCGCGGATCGAGCGCGGGGGAGCGGTGGCGACAACCCGGGACTGGAAGGTCGTCAAGGCACTGGGGGAGAGGTGGGGCGAAGCCACATCGTGGTGAGCTGCCGACTGGGTGTCAGACGCTTGGCATACAACGGAGACTCGAACATCAGTCCGAGTCAAGGAGTTGCACCATGGTCGGGTCCGTTGCCGAGCTCGAGAATGAGCTGGTGGTGTTGTCGGCGCTGTTGACGGCGCCGGAGGAGGGCGAGTGCCTCTTCTGTTACGTGTTCCGGATGCTGACCGTTCATGGGTGTAACAACAGATTGCGCTGGGCCGCACGATGGCGAGACCTTCGCGCACCAAGGGCCACGGCATTGGAGCGCAGGCTGGGCAGCCGAGGCGGGTACTGCGACTGCGAGATCTTCATGAACGGCTGGACCGCCTCGCCGGCGATCACCACGTGGGACCCCGAGACCGAGGACGAGATCTGGCCAGATCCGATGCCCAAGTGCCAGGGCGTGCGTCCCAGGTCGAGTCAGCCATGCTCGCTCTGGCAGCGGATGTCCAGGCGAGGTGCCGGGTGGTAATGGAGCCATTACCCAGCCTTGGCAAGGCTGGTATTCACGCCTATGCTCAAGACATGCAGACACTTCCGGTCTCCAAGGTCAAGGACAGGCTCAACGAGCTCGTCGACGCGGCCGAACGAACGCAGGAACAGGTCACCATCACCAAGAACGGGTCTCCGGCAGCAGTGCTGGTCGGGATCGATGAATGGGAGTCTCTCCAGGAGACGCTGTTCTGGCTGTCCCAGCCCGGTATCCTCGAGTCGATCGCCGAAGCCAGGGCGGATGTGAACGCCGGCCGCGTCTATGGCGAAGAGCAGATCCGCGCAGAGTTCAACGTTCCCAAGCGTGACCGGTGAGCTACGAGGTGATCTTTGCGGCCACCGCGCGCCGGAACCTGCAGCGCATCCCGCCCCGCGTCGTTGCGGCGATCATTGCGTTTGTCTTCGGCGACCTCGCGTTGGCGCCGAAAAGGGTCGGGAAGCCACTCAGGCGCCAGCTCGAGGGTTCTTACAGCGCCCGACGGGGCCCTTACCGGATCATCTATGACATCAACGACGACGCCAAGCGCATCGAGATCCTGCGGATCGACCACCGAGCCGATGTCTACCGCAATGGCTGATTCTGCTGAGGGTGGGACCACCACGTCGCCGAGACCGTCCTACCTGGCGGGGGGCATCGTCGGGGTGCGGAGGGGTCGAGATTGGGTTGGATTGACATAATGTAGATTATCGGCTAAACACCGAGCTGAACGGGGAAGGCCGTGCACCTTCAGTTCTGCGCCCAACCGGGATTCAGCCCCACCAGAACGTGGAGGCGATGATCGCGTAGACGGCGATGAGCGCAGCGCCCTCGATCCAGTTGGACTCGCCGTCGAAGGTGATGAACGCGCTGAGGATCACCGCGATGGCCACCGAGACGATAAGCATCGGCGAGAAGACCAGCGTCAGGGCCGTGAACCCCAGGACCTGCGACAGGATCACCAGGGCCGGAGCCAGGACCAGGGCGATTTGCAGCGGCGAGTTGATGACCACGGAGAACGCGTACTCGGAACGGTTTCTTGCGGCCAGCTGGACACCGACCACGTTCTCCACGGCGTTGCCGGCGATGGCCACGATGACCAGACCAGCGAAGGCCTCGGAGATGTGCAGAGTCTGCATGGCTGGCTCGAGGGCGTGGACGAACCAGTCCGAGACGAACGCCGCCAGGACAGCCGCGGTGGCCAGCAGCCCCAACGCGAGGGCAATCGGCCAGCGTGGCGCTTCCGGATGCATGCCCTCCTCAACTGGCTCGACGGCGCCCTTCCGAAGCGACGCGGGCAAGGTCAGGACGAAGAGCAGCAGCAGGATGACCGACACGATGAGCGAAAGCGTGCTCTCGTGCTTCGAGGCCGGGGCGTGCACGAACTGGGCCAGGGACGGGAGGACAAGTGCAGCGACCGACAGCACCATCAGAACGATGGTGCTCCTGGCCCGCCCTGAACCGAGCTTCTGCGTGCCGTGCTTGAGCCCGCCGACCAGGAAGCACAGACCAAGGACGAGCAACAGGTTGGCCAGGATGGAACCGATCAGCGCTGCCTGCACGACTTCCACGAGGCCGGCCCTGAGCGCGAACAAGGCGATGAACAGCTCCGGCAGGTTACCCAGCGCTGACTGCAGCACCCCGGTGGCACCCGGCCCGAACCTGTCGCCGAGCTGTTCGACCGAGCGACCGACGAGCGAAGCCAGTAAGGCGACCGCCAGCGCGGCGCACAGAAACGCCACGACGACTCCCCCGGCGGCAAACCGCGTGATGGCGGCAAGGACCACTGCCGCCGCTCCCCCACCGATGATGACGAAGTCCGAGCGGACAAATGTTCGAGGCGCTGCCGCAGTCATGCCCGACATGGTGTCAGTGCGCACCCTGCCTGCGCACCGATGGTCGGTTCGCGGTCGTCCATCAGAGCACGCCCGAACCGGAACGGAGGTCTGGAGCGAACGCACGATGACTAGTTCGTTCCGGCCCCCTGTGAGGCGAGTCACGTGTCCTTGCGGACCTTTGACCCTAGTTTCAAGAGGGTCGCTGGCTCAGGGTTGGGTGGCACAGAAAAGGGGCGTGGAAACTGTGGTGGGCAAGACCCGGGTGACTGGACCGACGCGTTGGAAGCGGCTCCTCGTGCTCGCAGTGAGCGTGATGACGGCCCTGGTCGCCAACACGCTGGTCATGCCAGCGCGCCCTGCAAGTGCAGACACCAGCCCCAAACCCTCCGTGGTCGACGCCGACTCCCTGACACCACAGCAGCTCAAAGATCAGGTCAAGGCCGCCGACGCGCTACGCGCCGCCCTGATGAAGTCCAGTGCCGAGGTGGCTGCCGCAAACGCCCGTCTTGAGCGCATCTCCGCTGAGGCGAACACTCTCCTGGCAAACCTTTCGGCGGCACGGACCGCGGAGGCCAACGCGAAGACCGAAGCAGCCACCCAACAGGCACGTCTGATAGAGCTCGGCCATGAGGTCGAGGCGGCCCAGGATGCCCTCGGGCGACTGGCCAGCGACGCCTACATCCGTGGCGGTGGTCCGCTGGGTGACATCACCGCGATTCTGGAGGCCCTGACCTCCCCCTCTGCGGACCGGAACACCGACACGTTTGCAACCGTCCAGTATCTCGTCGATGGTCGGGCGCGACTTTTCGATCGGCTGCAGTCCTTGAGAGCCGAGCAGGTCACGACGGCCGCGAAGGCCGAGGAGGCTCGCATCCAGGCGTCAGCCGCCGCGACGGCGGCAGCGGAGGCCAAAGCCAAGCTGGACGCCGTGATCGTGCAGCAGCGCGCAGCCCTGGCGGGCTTCCAGGCAGCACGGGCCGGGCAGGTCGGCAGTGCGGCCGGCCTGCGTGGCGCCCTGCTGCGTTCTGAGGACCCTGTTGCCCGGGCAGCGGACAAACGACTCGCTGAGGCGTTGCAGGGCCAGGACTTCAAGCTCCTGTTGGACAGCAGCTCAAGCTGCGGCAAGGACCTGTCGGCATACCCCAACGGGCAGCTGCGGGCCAGCGCGTTGTGCCCGCTGTATGCCGCGCCCGGCCAGAGTCTGGGCCGCGATGCCGCGATGGCGTTCAACGCCATGAGCAACGCGTACCAGCACCAGACCGGGTCGGCGCTTTGTGTGGCCGACTCCTACCGGTCCTACCCCGAGCAGGTCGCGATCAAGCTGGAACGCCCGGGACTTGCAGCCACGCCGGGAACGAGCCAGCACGGGCTCGGCCTTGCGGTGGACCTCTGCGGAGGCGTCCAGGACTTCAGCGCCCCCGCGCACCTGTGGATGCAGCGCCACGCCCCGCTCTACGGATGGTTCCACCCCGCGTGGGCTGAGCCCTCGGGTGTTCTGCCCGAACCTTGGCACTGGGAGTTCGCGAGCTGACTGGGGTCGATGTCCGGGCGAGATCGACGCGGCGTGTGGAAGGCTTCGCCCATGACGAGCGCCATCGACTCCTCAGTCGGATCCAGACGCACCAAGGACACTCCGCACCAGAAAGCCTGGTACTGGTACGACTGGGCCAACTCGGCGTACGTCACGACGACCCTGACCGTCCTCATGGCGCCATACCTGACCGTCATAGCCAAGAAGGCAGCCTGCCCGACCCAGCCCAGCGACGTGGCGTGCCACACCAACCTGCAGGTCATCGGCATACCGGTGGATCCCGGGTCCCTCGTGTTCTACGTTCTGACGGTTTCCACCATCGTCTCCGCGGTCGTCCTGATCTTCGTCGGCGCGCTCGCAGACCGCTCCCCCAAGCCCGTGCGGCTGTTCGCGACCTTCGCCTGGTCCGGGGCTGCGGCTGCCACAGCGATGTTCCTCGTCAGCGGCGACGGCTGGGTTCTCGGGGTGCTGCTCCTGATCTTCGCCAACCTGTGCCTGGGGTCGTCCCTGGTCATCTACGACTCATTGCTGTGCCGGATCGCGAAACCGGACGAACGCGACCGCGTGTCCAGTCGCGGCTGGGCGTGGGGCTACCTGGGCGGCGGCCTCCTGCTCGCGCTCAACCTCGTGCTGTTGACCGTAGACGGATCGATCGGCATCTCGCAGGGGATGGCGGTGCGGATCAGCCTCCTGTCAGCCGGACTGTGGTGGGCAGTCTTCACGATCATCCCGGTCGTTGGCCTGCGCGACCTGCGTGGCACGACAGAGAGCGCGACCCGGGAGCGAGCGGGCGTCGTCGGTGACAGCCTCAGACAGCTGGCCAACACCTTCGGCGAGCTCAGGTCCTATCCGCAGACGCTGCTCTTCCTGCTGGCCTACCTCTTCTTCAACGACGGGATCCAGACCGTCATCAGCTCCTCCAGCGTGTACGGCGCCGAAGAGCTGAAGTTCACCAACAGCCAGCTGATCGAGATCATCCTGCTCGTTCAGTTCGTCGCCTTCGGTGGTGCGTTGCTGTTCGGACGGCTGGCCAACAGGTTCGGGGCATGGCGTGTGGTGCTGGACAGCCTCGTCCTCTGGACGCTCGTGGTCGCCATCGCCTACTTCGTCCCGCAGCGGGCGTTCCTCGTCTTCGTCGGGCTTGCAGTGCTGATCGGGGTCGTTCTCGGCGGCAGCCAAGCACTGTCACGCTCGATCTACAGCCAGCTGATCCCTCGCGGGCGCGAGGCCGAGTTCTTCAGCCTGTACCAGGCCATGGAGCGCGGCACGAGCTGGCTGGGGACGCTCGTGTTCGGCCTGGTACATCAGTTCACCCAGTCCTACCGCTGGGCCATCATCGCCTTGATCGTGTTCTTCGCCGTTGGTGGCCTCCTGCTGTCCAAGGTTCGGATGCGTGAGGGTATCCTCGCGGCCGGCAACGAGGTCCCAGCGGTGATCTGACGCACTCCCCCACTCCGATCCGCGGTAGAGTGTGACGCGGCAAAAAACTGCCGAACCCGGAACATTGAGCCTGACGACGGCGTTATGCCCAGTGAATCCCCGCGCATAACTTGGTGTGGGCAGCACGTTGGGAGACCACCTGTCATGGCCGAACGATCACTTCGCGGAACCAATCTCAGCGCTCTGAGCTTGGAGACCGACACGAACGTCGTGCTCAGCGAGCGTCAGCTTGTTCGATACGTATGCCCCGCGCACCACATCAGCGAGCTCCCGTTCTCGGTCGAGGCAGATGTCCCGACGGTGTGGGAGTGCCGCTGCGGGCTCGAGGCCCGGCTGGTCGACGGACCCGAGCCGGAGTACAAGAACGTCAAGGCCGTTCGCACCCACTGGGACATGCTGTTGGAGCGTCGGTCCATCCCCGAGCTCGAGGAGCTGCTCAAGGAGCGGCTGACTCTGCTGCGGGCGTCACGCGGTGAGAAGCCGCGCCGCAAGCGCACTGCCTGAGCACAGACTTCATCGGTTCGATCAACGAGCCCTCGGACAGCGACCCAGCTCGGCTCGGGCGTTTCATCTCGATGATGCACACCTGGGGCCAGTGCAGGTCCATGAACCCAGCCGACGACGTGAAGTCCTCGAGCCTGGCACCCACGGCGTTACGGTCGGTGCCGTAGCAGGCGAACAGCTCGTTCAGGTAGGTCTGCGCCTCGGCCCTCTCCGTGCCCTGGTAACTCTTCCAGCGGGCAACGAACGCTGTCAACGCAGCCTGGATCTCCTCGCCGCTGCGCGGCACTCCCCCGACGGTCGTCACATCAGGCGCAGGTTGTCGCCCGCGAAGTAGGTGTCCTGGAACAGCCGCTTGCGCAGGCGTTCCAGGCCTGCTGCCGCCTCTGCCAGAGCGAGCTCGGCATTGCTGTCGACACCATCCTTGGCGACGTTCTTACGGGCCCGCCTGGCGCGGTCGAGTGCGTGCTCGATGTTGAGGAGCACATCGGACACCTCGCCCTTGGAGCGCTCCAGAGCAATCTGGTCATCGGTGCGGGCACCATCAGAGTTGGGCTGGGGTCGTGACATCGGCAACCTTTCGTGGCTTTGCCGCCAGCGTAACGACAATCACCGACAAACTCACCGATGTTCACACGTGGAGCGGCGGGACGTCGCTCAGGTGACCTCGCCGCGAATGATGCCGGCCCTGTGCAGCAGTCGGCGTTCGACAACCCCCTGCAACCACTGACGGGTGATCGGCCGGGTGATCGGCAGGATGAAGAAGAAGCCGACAATGTCGGTCAGGAAGCCCGGTGTCAGGAGCAGCGTGCCGCCGATGAGGACAAGGGCCGCGTCGGCCAGCTCACGACCGGGCATGCGGCCCGTGTTGAGGGCCACTCTCAGGGCCTGCCAGGAGCGGCGCCCCTCGCGCTTGACCAGATAGGCCCCGAGCGCCGACTCCACCAAGAGCAGTGCGAGGGTCTGCCAACCGCCGATCACTTTGCCCACCGCGATGATCAGAGCGATCTCGGCAATGGGCACGACCAGGAGCGCGAGGAAGACCAGCCACACCACCGGCGGGCGTCGACGGCCGCGACGGGTCAGGCGTCGAGCCGGTGCCACCGTGGCTCCCTCCGCACGAGGGCCCTGACCTGGCCGAGCCGATAGCTGGCCCCCCACATCGCAATGTTGCGCAGCGACTCACCGACGATGCCCTGGCTCATCTTGGAGTCGCCGATCGTGCGCTCGACAAAGGTGATCGGCACCTCGACCACGGTCAGACCCCGACGCACCGCCCGCCATACGAGGTCGACCTGGAAGCAGTAACCCTGGGAGGCGACGTCATGCAGGTCCAGGCTGCGCAGTGCCGACGCGCGGTAGGCGCGGAAGCCGCCGGTGGCGTCGCCGATGGGTATGCCGAGAAGAATGCGGGTGTAGACGTTGCCGCCGACGCTGAGCGCCTTGCGGTGGATGGGCCAGTTGACCACCGAGCCGCCGCGAATCCACCGCGATCCGAGCACCACATCGGCATCGGCCAGCGTGGCAAGCAGCGTGGGCAGCTGTTCGGGCTGATGGGATCCGTCGGCGTCCATCTCGACGAGGACGTCATAGCCCTTGTCCAGGGCCCACGCGAACCCGGCGAGGTAGGCCGCTCCCAGCCCCTCCTTGGTCTTGCGGTGCAGGACATGGACCTGACCGTCATCGGCGGCGAGCTGGTCGGCGACGGCGCCAGTGCCGTCCGGAGAGCTGTCATCCAGGACCACGACGTCAGCCTCAGGCACGGCAGCACGCAACCGTGACACGGTCTGCGGGAGGTTGTCACGTTCGTTGTAGGTCGGGATCAGGACGACGATCTTGCCGATCGGAAGTCGGGCCACTGGGTTTGTCATCAATGTCCTTCGTACGGGGTCGAGCCACCGACCCTACCTTCGCAGCCGCCGTAAACCGAGCAGAATCACCATCATCGACAGACCGAAGACCGCGAGGTCCTCGGGCCAGGGCCCCAGCCGGTCCGCCACCGTGCGATCGGTTCGCAGCGGAAGCTCGGCAGCCAGCAAGGCCGGCGTGAACAGGGCGGTGCGCTGGTGGGCCGACCCGTCGGGTGTGATCAACGCGCTGACCCCCACCGTGGACACGTGCACGATCGATCGACCGTGCTCGATGGCGCGGATCCGGGATATGGCGAGCTGTTGGACGGACTCGTCGGTGTAGCCGAACGTGGCGTTGTTGGTCTGCACGAGCAAGACGTTCGCGCCGTGGTTGACGGTGTCACGCACGAGCCCGTCGTAGGCCACCTCGAAGCAGATGATGGTGCCCGCTGCGATCGTGCCACCACCGTGGGCTGGCAGGCGGAACACCCCTGGGCCCTTGCCCGCGTTGAAGTCCGAGCGGACGAGATCGACCTCGTGGCTGAAGTGGCGGAAGAACGAGCGGTAGGGGATGTACTCCGCGAAAGGGACCGGGTGCTGCTTGATGTATCGCGCGGTCAGGCCGCGACCCGGAAGGTACAGCAGGCTCGCGTTGGAGACGTTGGGCCGTGGCTCCTCCAGGACGGCGCCGAGGATGATCGGCGCTTTGATGGCGTCGACGGCCGCGCTGATCACCGAAGCCGCGTCGGAGTTGCGCAGTGGGTCGATGTCGGAGGCATTCTCCGGCCACACCATGAGGTCCGGTCGGGGCAAGGTCCCCGCTGTCACCGCCGCGACCGCCTGGTGGGTCACTCTCGCGTGGTTGTCCAGAACGGCTCGACGCTCGGCGTTGAAGTCCAGGCCAGCCCTGGGGACGTTGCCCTGAACCGCCATGAACCGTCCAAGGGCGCCGTCGGTCGGTCGTGGGACGAGTACGGGCAGGAGCATCGCGACGATGGCGCCGACGAAACAGCTTGCCGTTGAAAGGATCCTCGGCAGACTGCCACGGTGCCGGATCCTCATCTGCCGGCTACTGCTGATCAGCTGGGCAACGCCCGCCGCAAACAGGCCGCCCACCAGTGCCGTGCCAAAGGTCACCGCAGGGGCGCCACCGAGGGCTGCCAGCCCTGCCAGGGGCGAGTCAGCCTGGCTGAAGGCCAGCCGCCCCCAGGGAAACCCACCGAACGGAGTGGTGTCCCGAAGTGTCTCCTGGGACACCCATGCCAACGCCACGACGAGCGGGCGCACCCTGCCCACCCCCGCGAGCGATGGCCCACGTTGGAGCAGGGAGCAGACCAGACCGAGGACCGCGATGTAGATCGACTCGAGTGTGGCAAGGGCTATCCACGGGAGGGCGCCCACGTAGGTGCCGGACCAGGACAGCAGCGGCACGAAGAAGGCCAGGCCGCTGACCAGTCCGAGCAGCGCGCCCTCCCAAGGACGGGCCCGGCGCGTCGCCAGGGCCAGCAACGCCACACCGATCGGGGCCATGACCCAGATGTCGTGCGAAGGGAAAGCGAGCCACATGGCCAGGCCAGAGGCGAGGGCAAGTGGGTAGCGATGCACGGCGTCAGGCTAGATCACCGCACTGTGACGCCGGACCGTGCCACTGACACGGCAGGGCCCGCGTTGCCGTTGGGACCAAGGTCGAGTCGACGGGATGCCGATCCGACGTTGTTGTCTACTAAGCACGCGGGCCCTGCCGCCGGTCGCCTCCGA
>DASVHT010000282.1:0-11678 GCA_036382455.1 Dermatophilaceae bacterium | reverse complement strand
ACAAGCGCGAGGACGACCCCGACTGGGACTTCGCGGGCGCCACCTCCGATCCTGCGGTGGTCAAGGACGCCTTCGAAACCTGGAAGGCCGAGATGGCCAAGGCCGACGAATGGCTCGATGCCCTCGAGGAGGCCGACGTGGGCCGCGAGGTCCCGACCGGCGATGGCCCCGTCGCGCCGCGCGACGTGCTGGTCCACGTGATCGAGGAGTATGCGCGGCACGCCGGCCACGCCGACCTTCTGCGCGAGTGCATCGACGGGCGTACTGGTCAGTGACCCACCCTGCTCAGATCGAGGTCAGCTGACCCGTCCGGGCAGGCTTCTGGAGCCACCGGCCGGGTCGGGATAGGCCTCGGTCTCGGTCGCCTTGGCCGAGAGCCACACTCCGGTTCCGGGTCGCAGGCCGAGCTCCGCGACGGCGGCGGCGGAGATGTCGACAAGCGCCGGCGGGGTGGCGCCGACCTGGACACGGACCCGGTCGGTGAGCAGCTCGAGGCCACCGACGGTTCCTCTCCAGACGTTGCGGGGGCTGGCGTGGGTCGGCGCCGCGGTGTGGATGGTGATGGCCGATGGCCGCAGTCCGACCAGCACCCGGCCGCTCGACAGCACTCCAGCCGTTGGCGCCAGGCCATCCTCGTCGCCCAGGGTGACGGTGAAGGTGCCGCCGTCATCGAGGAACACCCGGCGGGTCGCCGCCTCGAGCGTGCCGGCGTAGAGGTTGAGCCCGACGAGCCGTGCCACGTACTGGGTCGCCGGCTGCCGGGCCACCTGGGCGGGGCTGCCCTGCTGCACGATCCGGCCGTTCTCGATGACCACGAGTCGGTCGGCCATGATCATGGCCTCGAGGGGGTCGTGGGTGATGACCAGGACCGGCCCGGTGAACTGCTCGAGGTGGCGGCGTAGGTGGGCGCGCACCTCCATCCGCGTCCTGGCGTCCAGCGCGGACAGCGGCTCGTCCAGGAGCAGGAGGCTGGGATCGGCGGCCAGGGCTCGGGCAAGGGCGACCTGTTGTGCCTGACCACCGGAGATCTGGTGCAGGCGCCGGTCGGCCAGGTCGGTCAGGTCGAAGCGTTCCAGCCACGTGTCGGCGGCGGCGCGGGCGAGCCGGCGGCTGGCCCCTTGGACGCGGGGGGCGTAGGCGACGTTGTCGCGTACGTCCAGGTGCGGGAACAGGCGGTAGTTCTGGAAGACCATGGCGACGGGGCGGCGTTCGGCTGGCACGAACGTGTCGGTGCCGGCGTCGTCCAGGGTCAGGTCGCCCAGGCGGATGGAGCCACTGGTGAGCGCGTCCAGCCCGGACAGGGCCCGCAGCAGGGTCGTCTTGCCCGCGCCGTTGGGCCCCAGCACGCCCAGGACCTCGCCGGGCGCGGCCGTGAGGTCAGCGTCAAGCCGGAAGGTGCCGCGTTCGACCGTGCCGGACATGACCAGGGTGTTGGGGTCGTGGTCGACACCGGAGGGCACGGCGTGGCCGGGATGCGCGCTCATGCCGGGGTTCCGGCGCTCAGCCATCGGTCCCGGAGGCCGGCCAGGACGGCGATCGACACCACGAGCAGAACCAGGGACAGGGCCACGGCCGCGTCGGGGTTGCTCTCCAGGGCAAGGTAGACGGCCAGAGGCATGGTCTGGGTGCGGCCGGGGAAGTTGCCCGCGAACGTGATCGTGGCGCCGAACTCCCCGAGGGCGCGAGCCCAGGACAGCACCGCCCCGGCGAGCAGGGATGGTCCGATCAGCGGCATGGTGACGGTCCGGAATACGGTCAGGCGTGAGGCCCCAAGAGTGGCGGCCGCCTCCTCGTAGCCGCGGTCGGAGGCACGGAAGGCGCCTTCGACGGTGATGACCAGGAACGGCATCGCCACGAACGTCTCGGCGATGATGACGCCGGCGGTGGTGAACGGCAATGTGATGCCGGTCCATTCGTCCAGGAGCCGCCCCAGGATGCCTTCGCGTCCGAAGGCCAGCAGCAGGGCAACCCCCCCGACGACCGGGGGCAGAACCAGCGGCAGCGTCACCAGGGCACGGAGCACCGAGATTCCCCGCGCCTGTGAACGGGCCAGGACCCACGCCAGCGGCACGCCCAGGACCAAGGACGTGGCGGTGGCAGCGCTGGCGCACACCAGCGACAACCGCAGGGCATCCAGGATCTGGCTGTCGGCCAGGATGTGTGGCAGGCCACGCCAGGGTGCGCGGGCCAGGAGCCCCGCCAGCGGCAGGAGCAGGAACAGCGCGCCCAGCAGTGCCGGTACGCCGAGCGGCCATGGGATCGCGCCGCGGGACGGGACCGCGCGGGCACCTTGTCGCGACCGCTGACCTGGAGACCGCTGACCTGGAGACCGCTGACCTGGCGACGGCTGCACAGGCGTCTGCTGGGGCGGTGGTAATTCGGCGGAGTTCACGGGTGCGTTTGGTGTCGAGACCGGTGGTGGCCGGCGGTCAGGGCTTGGCGAACCCGGCGAAGGTCAACGCGCTTTGTCCGGCGGCGGACAGGACGAAGCTGGTGAACGCCTGGGCGCCGGCCTTGTTGGGCGCCTTGGTCAGCGTGGCGATGCGGTACTCGGTGGAGGCGTTGACCTTGGCCGGGATCTCGATGCCCCAGACCTTCTCACCGGCCGCCCGGACGTCGGTGACGTAGACGAGCCCGGCGTCGACCTCACCGAGGGTGACCTTGGTCAGGACCGCCTTGACGTCAATCTCCTGGCTGACGGGGGTCACGGTGAGCTTGGCGTTGCTGAAGACCTTGGTCGCGGTCGCGCCGCACGGGACCGTCGCCTGGCATGCCGCCACCTTCAGGTCGGGTTTGGCCAGGTCGGACAGTCCCTGGACGCCGGCTGGGTTCCCTGGCGGAACCGCGATCTCCATGACATTGCCTGCGAAGCTCTTCGGGGAGGCCGCCTGGCCGGCGGTGACGACCTGGTCCATGTTCGCGGTGCTGGCCGAGGCATACACGTCGGCCGGCGAACCCTTGGTGATCTGTGTGGCGAGGCCGGAGCTGGCACCGAAGTTGAACACGACCTTGACGCCGGGGTGGGCGGCCTCGAACTGCTGACCGAGCTTGGAGAACGCCTCCTTCAGGGAGGCCGCGGCGAACACGTTGATCGTGCCCGACGCGAGCCTCGAGCTCGACCCGGTCGTCGACGAGGACCCCTTGGCGGGGGTGGATGACGTACACCCGGCCAGCAGGAGCCCGGCGATGACGACGGCGGTGAGGGTGAGAGCGGTGCGGCGCATCTGGTGCTCCAAGGGTCAGGCCGTGGGCGGCAGAGGGACGACGCCTCCGCCGGTGCAGGCGGAGCCGGTTCGAGCGTTCAGGGATGGGCCGGCACCTCGACGACTACGTTGGTGGACTTCACCGCCGCGACGGCCAGGACGCCGGCTTCGAGCTTGAGCTCGTCCGCTGCCTCGCGGCTCATCAGGGACACGATGCGGTGCGGACCGGCCTGGATCTCGACCTGTGCCATGACGGTGTCACGGACCACCCTGGTGACCAGACCGACGAACCGGTTGCGGGCGGACTCCGAGACCACGGGCAGTGGTTCGGGTCGCTCGGCGGACGCAGCAAGCTCTTCGGCAAACCGGGCCAGGACCGCGCCTTCAATGCTCAGGCGGCCGGCGTGGTCGGTGGTCGTAGCGACGCGACCGCTGTCCGCCCACCGGCGAACGGTGTCGTCACTGACCCCGAGCAGGTCCGCCGCCTCACGGATACGGAAGATGGCCATGCCCGAACAATACCCGCACCTGCGCCTCAGAACCACCAACTGTGTGGTATTCACGGCTCGAACCGCCACATGCAGCAGCTATTGCGGTGATGCCAGTTGGTCAGCGACGGTCAAGATCCCGATGGCCAGGATTCCTCGGGGGGCAGCGCTGCTCGCAGCGATGCGAGCAGCGCTTGCGGCGCCTCGATCATGGCCGGCCCGTACCACGTCAGGAACCGCCCACTTATCAGCGCGCACGGGGTGCCCGGAAACGCCTCGGGGCCATCGGTTTCGCAGAACCGATAGGGCTCGTCCGGCAACACGACCAGGTCCACCTCGGGCAGCAGGTCAAGACCCAGCGTCGGGTAACGCTCCGGGCGCTCGCCAAGAACGTTGTCCACGCCCAGGCGACCCAGGACGTCCCCGGCGTAGGTGTCACTGCCCACGTGCATCCACGGCCGACGCCAGATCGGCACCACCGCACGCAACCGGCGGCCCTCCACCACGGCCGGTGTCTGCGCCCACGATCTCCGTGCCTTGTCCAGCCACCCGATGTCGCCGGCGCCCACGGCGGACAGCAGTGTCTCGATGGAGTCCAGCGCCTGGTCCACCGTCCGGATATCCGTGACCCACACCGAGATCCCTTGTGCACGAAGGGCATTGAGGTCAGCCGGGCGGTTCTCCTCATGATTGGCAACGACCAGGTCCGGCGCCAGTGCCGCAATCGCCTCGAGGTCCGGGTTCTTGGTCCCGCGCACCCGGGCGACAACAAGATCCGCCGGGTGCGTGCACCAGTCCGTCGCACCCACGAGCTTCTCCGGACAGCTGAGTGCCAACGCCTCGGTCAGTGACGGCACCAGGCTGACGATTCGCGATACCTCGCCCTTCAACGGCACTGCTGCCCCCGTGTCGTCAACCAACCGGACCATGTGACCACCCTGCCAGAGAGAGGCCTGACTGCTCTGCCGCCGACGTATCGCTGGCCACCTCAGCCCCGGTAGGGCGTGATCGCCGCCCTGGCACGCGCGAGGCGGACCGCGTTGGACAGGGTCTCGATGTCGTACGCGCCATGAAGGCGCCGGCCGTTGAGGAAGAACGTCGGGGTTCCCGAGACGCCACTGAGATCGGCGCTGTCGACGTCCTGGGCAACGCGATCCGCGCCGACGTGGCAGCGGAGGTCACGGGTGAAGCGCGCGACGTCGAGGCCGAGTCGTTCGGCGTAGCCCACGAGGTCGGCCGTGAGCAGGGCGCCCTGATGGTCGAGCAGGAGGTCGTGCATCGCCCAGAAGGCGCCCTGACGTTCGGCTGCTTCTGCGGCCTCGGCCGCGAACTGGGCGTTCGGGTGCACGTCCCGGAGCGGAAGGTGGCGCCATACGTACCGGACGTCGCCGAAGTCGGCGAGCAGCTCGCGGACGATCGGCTCGGCCTGCCCGCAGTAGGGGCACTCGAAGTCCGCGTACTCGACCAGGGTGATGGGTGCCTCGCTCGGACCGCGGACGTGGTCGCGCTCCGGATCCACCGGGTCCGCGAGGTCGACGATGGACTCCGCTGTGCCGAGCAGCGCGCGGGCCCGACGCAAGGGCGGCAGGGCCGCGGTGATGCGGAAGAGCACCCAGGTCAGCCCCGCGGCGCCCAGGGCTGCGGTGAGGATGCCGAGCTTGGCCTCCTCGAGGTCGCGTCCGCTGAACGCCAGGGTGGCGATGAGCAGGCTCACGGTGAAGCCGAGGCCGGCGATGGTGCCACCACCGGCGACCGCCGCCCAGCCCACCGGTGGCCTCAGCCGTCCCCCGGTCGCCCGGGCGACGAGCCATGAACCGCCCACGACGCCCACCGGCTTGCCGAGGACGAACGCGGCGATGATGCCGAGGGTGATCGGCGACCGGTACGCCTGCGAGAGGAAGTCGCCCTGGATCGGGATACCGGCGTTGGCCAGCGCGAACAGCGGCACGATGACGTAGCTGGTCCAGGGGTGGAAGGCCTCCTGGAGCCGTTCGTTGGGTGAGACGGCTTGTTGAAGGCCGGCTTGGGCGGAGCGTGCGAGACCTGGGGTGGGCTGCTCGCGGAAGTCGCGGAACCGGTCGGATGCGCGCTCCAGCTCCTCGCGGCCGGCGGGGCTGGCATAGGTCAGCAGTCCCATGGCGAGGCCGACGACGACAGGGTCGACCCCAGAGAGATGCAGCGCCACCCAGGTGGCGATGCCGACGACGAGGTAGACGACGCCCCGGCGGACGTGCAGCTGTCTCAACGCCAGGATGCCTGCGAACAGGGCGAGGGCCACCAGCAGTGGTGCCATGCGGAGCTGGCGGGTGTAGACCGTTGCGATCACGAGCAGCGCGACCACGTCGTCGACGACCACCACGGTGAGCAGGAAGGTGCGCAACCGCTCGGGGAAGCGCGGTCCGATCAGTGCGAGCATCCCCAGCGCGAAGGCCGTGTCCGTTGACATGGCCGCCCCCCAGCCCTGCGCCGAGGGCTCGCCGGCGTTGACCACCAGGTACAGCAGGACGGCCACGGCCATGCCGGCGATCCCGGCGGTGACGGGGAGGACCACCCTGCGCCGCTCACGCAGTTCGCCCATGTCGATCTCGCGACGAGCCTCAAGACCCACGACAAAGAAGAAGAAGGTCATCAGGCCGCTGTTCACCCAGCCGACGAGGTCCATCGACACACCCGAACCACCGACGTGGATCGACAGCTCGGTGCGCCACACAGCGTGGTACGACGCGCTGGCGACGTTCGCCCAGACCAGGGCCGCGACGGTGGCCGCGAGCAGTAGGGCCGCGCTACCGCTCTCTGTGAGCAGGAAGCGACTCAGCGGTGTCTCGCGCCGCCAGGTCCAGTCTGTGTTCCCGGACGAATGTGGTGGTTGACCTTCTGCCATGCGCGTGCTCCAAGATGACGCGTTCGGTGCTGTCGGACATGTGCCGTGGCGAGACTCCTTCGACCTCGGGCCACCAGTCAAGCTAGGGCCGGCGTGCCCGGAGGGCATCATTATTGCGCTGATACGCGGTCATCCCGGCAGTTCGAACTCCATCGACTCCCCCGGCCGCAGAGGGAGCGACTGACCGCCGCAGGCAACCTGGATCTCGGGGACATCCCCGGCCTCCGCGCTGACACGCAGGAGGGTGCTACTGATCCGGACCATGATGTCGTACCCGCGGTACCGCAGCCGATAGCTGAAGGTGCCAAGCTTCTCGGGCCACTGTGGGTTGAACCGCAGCACGCCGCCGCGCGTCTCCAGTCCGGTGAAGCATCGCTGCAACAGGTCGACGCTGCCCGCCATCGCGGCCAGGTGGATGCCCTCCGCGGTAGTGCCCCCCTGTACGTCGGCGACGTCACTCTCCAGCAGGAGCTTGAAGTACTCCAGCGACTGGTCGCGGTGGGCTCTGGCGAGCACCCAGGAGTGCACGAGTGCGCTGAGCGTGGAGCCGTGTGAGGTGCGGCTGAGGTAGTACTCGATGGTCCTGGGGATAGTCTCCGGCTCCAGCGTGTAGCCGAGCTCGCCGAGCAGGTCTCGCAGCGCGTCCGCGGAGAGCAGGTAGAACAGCATGAGGACGTCGGGCTGCTTCGAGGCCTGGTACCCATTGACCGAACGCCCCTCAGACTCGAGAATCCGGTCGAGGCGCTGGATGTTGCCGTACCGCCGGCGGAGGTCCTCCCAGTCGAGCTCCTTGAGGTCGTCGTACCCCTCGAACTGGCTGATGACGCCATCATGGAAGGGCACGAACATCCGGCGTGTGATCTGCCGCCAGCGCCCTGTCTCGCCCGGAAGTAGCCCGAGGCTCTCGACGAGCTCCCCGCGCCGCAGCAGGGGCAGCGCATCGAGCACGTCGAGCGCCCGCCGCAGCACCCACACCGCCATGACGTTCGTGTAGGCGTTGTTGTCCACCCCGGCGGTCTCCGCCCCCGGGTAACCGGTGTGGAACTCGTCCGGCCCCATCACCCCCCGTATGACGAAGCGGTCGCGGCCGGGGTCGTAGGTGGCGAGGGCGGCCCAGTAGCGGGCAATGTCCAGGATCATCTCCGCGCCCTCGTCCTCGAGGTAAGCGATGTCACCGGTCGCCTCGAAGTAGTGCCACGCGGTGAAGGCCACCGCCAGACCCGCATGCCGCTGGAGCTGGCTGACGTCCGGCAGCCACCGGCCGGACAAGGGGTTGAGGTGGATAAGCTGGCTGACCTCGCGACCGTCGCTGCCCGACTGCCAGGGATACAGAGCACCGGTGAGACCGCAGGCCAGTGCGGCGGCGCGTGCAGCCGGCAACCGGCGGAACCGGTAGCTCAGCAGCGCCCGGGTGAGTCCGGGAGCCCTCAGGGTCAACACCGGGAGCACGAACAGCTCGTCCCAGAACACGTGCCCGCGGTAAGCCTCACCATGCAACCCCCGGGCCGGCACGCCGGCATCTGCCTCGAGAGTGTGGGTGGACAGGGTCTGCAGCAGGTGAAAGAGGTACAGCCGGACGGCGAGCGAGGCCTGCGGACCGGCCTTGTGATCTTGCTCCAACTCGGTGTGGAACCGCTCCCACAGGTGCCCCCAGGCCAGCGTGTGCTCGTCGAGCAGCCCCTCGAAACCGGGCGCCCGTTCCAGCGCAGAGACAACCGCCTCGGCCGGCTCGGAGACGGCCCAGTCGCGCTCGGTGTGCAGAGCCACCACCTTCTCCACCGTCACCTCCTGACCGGCCGTGACTTCCACCGCGGTCTCCTCCTCGACCAGGCCCGGATGGGTCCGCACCTGCCGCAGCACGTCGCATCGCTCTCCGGAAAGCCGGACTCGCGTCCGCGCTCCCACTGCGATCCTGATCCGGGACTGGCTCGTCTCGACGGTCAGAACCATGGTGTCGGGACCGGCGGATCCCTGCGCGATCGGCCTGAGGTGGCGGCTGGCCAGCGCGCTGTAGCGGGCCACGCCCTCGTTCTGCACGGTCCCGTCGATACCCGTCCTGATGCGCAGCGTGCCCGACCAGTTCTCGGCGGTGATCGTGGTCTCGAGCCCGGCCAGATGCGCCCGCTTCATGTGGACGAATCGCCGCTGTGTCAGCGTCGTGAGCCGTCCCTGCGCGTCACGGATGCGAAGCCTCCGGGTGAGGACGCCGCGCCTCAGGTCGAGCTCCTGCTGTTGGGTGAGCACCTCCACCCGTGCGAGGTCGAGCCAGTCGCCGTCGTCGACCGCGAAGGTGACCGGAAGCCAGTTGGGCAGATTCACGATGCTCTCGTTGTCCACCGTCTGTCCGTCGACCTTGTCGCTGAGCCGGTTCCAGCAGCCGGCGACGTAGGTACCCGGGTAGTGGACCCCGTCGGCCCGCGACTCGGGTGCCGCTCCGCGGGTGGCGAGGTAGCCATTGCCGAGCGTGCACAGGACCTCGCGCAGGCCTTCGTTCGCCGGGTCGAACCCCTCGTAGGTGAGGATCCACTCGCTCACGGCCGGGGCCGTTCCATCGCGGGCGACGGCGTCACGTCGATACCGGCAAGGTCGTGGACGACGACGTCCGCGCCGTGCGCCAGCAGCTCCGGCCCGTATAGGGGACCGCCCACCCCTACGACCAGGCCGAAGCCGCCTCGACGTCCCGCCTCGACCCCGGGCATGGCGTCCTCGATGACCACCGCCCGGGCAGGCGAAGTGCCCAGCCTTAGTGCGGCCTCGTGGTAGACCGCCGGGTGCGGCTTGCCCGGCAGGCCGAGCTCAGCGGCGATAACACCGTCAACCCTCGCGTCGAAGAGGTTGGTGATCCCTGCCCGGCCCAGAACCGCGCTGCAGTTGCGGCTCGCGGACACGATCGCGGTCCGGAAACCGGCCCGACGCAGCGAGGTCAGCAGGGGCACTGAGCCAGGGAGGAGCCTGGCGCCCTCCTGCAGGAGGAGGTCCTGGAAGTCGTGGTCCTTCTGCGCTGCGAGGGCGTGGACCTTCTCGGGAGGCACGTTGATGCCCCGAGACGTCAGGAAGCCGACAACGCCATCTGAGCGAGGCCTGCCATCGACGAAGCTTCTGTAGTCCTCGTTCCTGAACGGCTGGTGGTCCTCCCCCGCCCGGGGCGGACGTGTCGCCAGGAATCCATCGAACAACCGCTTCCACGCCGCCTCGTGCAGGGATGCGGTATCAGTGACGACTCCGTCCAGATCCATGATGACAGCGTCAAAATCCGTTCGGGAGAGCCTGACCACCGCGTTCACCGGCACCTCCACGCTAGGTCGCGCCCGAGTGGGGACGAGGGCTTCTTCCGATGATGCACCGCCAGAGGACCTGGTTACAGGGTCGAAGGTCCCCCGCCAGCACGTAGAACGCACAAGCGTGAAGAGCTGGTCCTTTTGGATGATGACGACCCTGGTCAGCAGTGCTTCGGTGAAAGGCAAGGCGCGGCAGCGGGAATCATGCCCAATGTGTATGGCGACGGGGTGATCGGGCACGACCACCTCATGGCAGGACCGACAAGCCATGGTGATTTCAACACTGCTCCCCGGGACAACGCGGTCCCGGGGAGCCCCCCTATCCGATCGGAAGCGCTCATCCGAGCCGGTCCAACGCTGCCAGCAGAGCGCGGTTGGGGTTGGCCTTGGGCAGAACGTCCAGGATGTCGGCCAGAGCGGAGGTGGCCGTGCGGCCGGTGAGGCGCGCGCCATACAGCGCGGCGACCGCAGGTGTTCGGGACTGTGCCTGAACGCAGTGCAACAGGACGGTCTTGCCCTCGGCTCGCAGCGCCGTTACGGCGGCGGCGGCATCGGTAAGAACGAAGTCGAGGTTCGGGTTGTTGTCCTGGTCGGGCTCGTCGATCAGCCAGACCTCGAGGTGGTCGCCGGCAGCCACACCCTGGGCCGGAACCTGAGCGTTTCCAAGGCGGCAGAGCGACACCACGGTGTCAACCCCGTCGGGCAGGTTGACCAGTGCGTCGACACCGCCGAGCCACACACCCTCGTCATGAGGGTGGCGGGCCAACGCAGCGCAGTCCTTGTAATCCGAGTAGTCCATCCGCGCGCCCGACGGCCAGCCCGCCGAGTCCGGGCGGCCGCCACGCACGGTCATGACGCCGAGACGAACCAGGTCGCGGGCGCGCAGATCGGGCCAGCCATGCAGCTGGCGGCGCCACTGCGCAGGTACTGCGGACGCGCCATACAGGCCGCCGACCAGCGCACCCGCGATGGCCGCAACCGTGTCGGTGTCGTAGCCGCCGCGGACCGCGGCCTCCAGAGCGCCCCTGAAGTGGGCGGGACCCTCGGTCGAGGACGACGGGTCCCGATCTGCCAGGGCGGTGACAGTGATGGCGGACCAGGCGCCTTGGAGGGCTTGGACGACCCACCCGTTGTGCGGGAAGTCGGCCGGACCGGAGCTTTCGGCGTCATCCAGGCGAGCAGCCCACGCGCTGGCACGATCCTCGGGCAGGTACTCCAGACCGCGGCGAAGGTCGAGGGTTCCATGCAGCACCGCGTGCCGAATGGCCAGGCACCACAACGCGCAGGCCTCGCCCGCCTCGGGATCGTGATGGGTCATTGCGCTGATCTCGTAAGCGACACGAACCAAGGCGATCGGGTCGTCGAGATAGGCCAAGGCGATCGGTGCGGTCCGCATCAGCGATCCGTTGCCAGCGGAGCGCCCCGACGCGACATGGTGTGTGTCGGCCGCCAACCGGAGGTCGCCAGCAGTCGGTGCGACCTCACCCCTTGAGCGAGCGGCACGGGTGGCAGCCGACAGTACCGAGCGGGTCTGAAGGCCGACGTCGTTGGCCTCGGTGGCCCATCGCGCCCAGCGGGCCGCGATCCGGTCCCGCGCCGCCACAGTGTCCAGCGACAACCCCTCGGCAGTGACCTCGGCGATCGCGATGGCCATCGAGGTGTCGTCGGTCCACTCCCCCGGCCTCCACCCGAAGGACCCGCCGCCGGCCATGGTGACCGCGACGTCGGGGCGCAGGGGCGGGCCGAACTCGTACGGGGCGCCCAGGGCGTCACCGCAGGCTATGCCGAGCAGGACGCCCGCGGCGCGATCGACCTGCGCGGTGGTGAG
>DASVHT010000281.1:0-3293 GCA_036382455.1 Dermatophilaceae bacterium | reverse complement strand
GTGTTCAGCCCGGCCCGCGGCCAATCAGATAGCAGCTCCGCTCGGGCTCGCAGCAGGACCGCCGGCAGGACCGCCCGGACCGCCGCCGCCCATGCCGTTCTGGATCGATGTCACGCCGAAGCTCTTGTCGAGCTTCACGGTGACGTGAGTGCCATCGGCCTTTGTCATGTGCGCTTCGTAGGTGGCACCGTCCACATCGGTCTCGACTCGGTAGACGGTGCCACCGGGCACCGCCTTGAGTGCGGCAGCCTTCGCGGTCGCCAGGTCGGTGCCGCTCAGCGCCTTCTCGCCAGGGCGTACGGGAGTGGCGCTGTCAGCAGGGTGCCCCGGATCTGTTGCTGCAGGTGCAGCGACCGTCGACGTCGTCGTGTCGGCGGCCGAGGCGGAGCTTGTAGCCGCTAGCGCCCCTCCGGCAACTCCACCCGCCAGAAGCAGTCCCAGTGCCCCGGCCAGTCGCCGACTGCGCCGACCCGCCCGGCGCGGCTCGTTGTCGTCCATGTCGTTCTCCTTCGTTGTCACCCACCTGAGTGGCAGGTCGATGGACAAGACGTTGCCGCCCGAAACTGGGATTTCCTTCTGGGTTTTGTGGCCACTCGCTATGCAGTTGAGCCCTCGGGGCAACCTCAGCCACAGAGGCGATTCAGAGGAATCACCCACACCTGGCACAGGCTTGGGCTGGAAGGTGAACGCATGAACCACGACCAGCCACACCCTCAGCGCACGCCCCGTGCGGGATCGGAGCACGACGTGAACAGCTCGCCCACCCCGGGATCGGACCGACAGCTGGCTCGCAACAAGGGGCTGGCCCGGATCTCAGCCCTGACCCTTGGCGCGGGAGCAGCAGGTCTGGTCGGCGCCGTCGCGATCGCCGTCACCCTGCCCGGCTCGACGCTGGCTGGCGCATTGAAGAGCACGAGCGCCTCCGCCCTGACATCAGGCTCGACGACCACTGGCGATGACGGCTCGACATCGAGCAGCTCGGGCGATGACGGCTCCAGCTCCTCGTCCCAGACCCAGACCCAGACTCAGCTTCAGTCCGGAACGGCCCCATCGACCACCAACAGCCCTCCTGTCGCTACCTCCGGAGCATCGTGATGAGCACGACCTCGACGCTGCCGCGAACAGGGTCAGACCGCCTTCGCTCGAGCACCTGGAGTGCCATCGGCACCACGATCCGGATCGTCGTCACCGACGCCACCAAACTTCGCGCCGCGCGAGCGCTCCTCACCGATGACCTGGCCGCCCTTGATGCGGCGTGCAGCCGGTTCCGGGGCGACTCGGAGCTGATCCGACTGGAGGCGAGCGCCGGCCAGCCGACCTGGGTCAGCCCGCTTCTCGCCGACGCGATCCGCGCGGCACTGCGTGGGGCCCGGCTCACCGACGGCGACCTGGATCCCACGCTCGGGCGAGCCATAGAGACGCTCGGGTATGACCGCGACTTCGCCTCGGTGCCAGTGCAGGGTGGGGCGATCCGGGTCACGGTCCGCCACGTCCCGAGGTGGCGGCAGATCGAGCTCGACGAGACGACCGGCCTGCTCACGCTGCCGGCCGGGGTTCGACTCGACCTCGGCGCGACGGCGAAAGCCCGGGCTGCCGACCGTTCGGCCGAGCGGATCGCCCGGGTGCTCGGCTGTGGCGTACTGGTCAGTCTCGGCGGGGACATCGCCATCGCCGGTGTCGGGCCACTGGATGGATGGCCGATCCGGGTCCAGGACATCACCGGTGACCCGTCAGCACCCAACGAAGGGCCCGCCGGCGTCATCGCCATCAGTGCAGGTGGTCTGGCCACGTCCAGCACCAGCGCGCGCAGGTGGGCGCGCGGCGGCGACCTGATGCACCACATCCTCGACCCGCGGACCGGCCGCCCTGCCGACAGTGACTGGCGAACGGTCTCCGTCGCCGCGGGCTCGGCACTGGATGCCAACATTGCCAGCACCGCCGCCATCATCCGCGGCGAGCGCGCCCCTGGCTGGCTGGTCGGGTTGGGGTTGCCCGCTCGCCTGGTCGCCGTTGACGGGTCAGTGACCACAATCGCGGGTTGGCCGAAGGACGGCACACGATGATCTCCGGCACCACCCTCTGGTACGCCAGCCGCGCCACGGGGGTCATCTCCCTGATCCTGCTCTCGATCGTGGCCATCCTGGGCATCGTGGTCAACCGGCAGGGCCACCTCCCGGGACTCCCGCGGTTCGCCGTAACCGGCTTGCACCGCAGCCTGTCGTTGCTCACCGTCGCCTTCCTCGGCACACACATCGTCACTGCCATCGCGGACGGATACGTGCACATCCCTTGGCTCTCCACGATTGTTCCCTTCTCGTCTCCCTACGAGCGCTTCTGGATCGGCCTCGGCACCGTAGCCGTGGACATGACTGCGGCGGTCATCGTCACCAGCCTGCTCCGCGCCCGGCTCAGACCAGCTGTATGGCGGGCCGTCCACTGGCTCGCGTATGCCTCCTACCCGGTGACTCTCGTCCACAGCATGGGTGCGAGCAAGGACCTGCGCTCCGGCTGGTTGCTCGGCCTCACGATGGCCTCGGTCTTCGCCGTGGTCACCGCCATCGGCTACCGGATCATCGACGCCTCCGGCGCCATACCCCGCCCACGTCGGGTGCCCCAGCTGATAGCCCGGGCCGAGAAGACAGGGAGCCTGCGATGACCACAGCCGTACGAGAAGCCTCAGCCCGTTCCCAAACCGGGCCCAGCTCGCTACCCCGACTGCTCCCCCCATCTGGTCGGCCGATGGAGCTCGCGGCGCATCTGCAGATGTTCGGCCCCACGCCATACCGTGGCGGCCCCGGGATGCTGATCCACACGATCGAGTCCGCCGGCCTCACTGGACGCGGCGGGGCGGCGTTCCCGACCCACCGAAAGCTCAGAGCCGTTGCCGGTCAGAAAGGTGCACCGGTCGTCGTGGGCAACGGCGCCGAGGGCGAGCCGGCGAGCGACAAGGACAAGCTGCTGCTCTGGTCCTCCCCCCATCTGGTCCTCGACGGGCTTCAGCTGGCGGCCGAGGCGGTCGGCGCCCGAGAGGTCCACCTCTACGTCCACCGCGAACCCGGGCTGGTGCGGCGGCTGCACCAGGCGCTCGCCGATCGGGCAGCCGCCGGTGTGGATCGCATCGCTGTTGGTCTGGTCACCTCCCCGCCCCGCTTCCTGGCCGGCGAGGAGTCGGCCCTGGCCAGCCGGGTTGAGGGCGGCTCAGCGCTGCCGCGATTCACGCCGCCCCGGATCTTCGAGCAGGGCGTCCATGGGGCACCAACGCTCGTTCAGAACGTCGAGACCCTGGCCCAGCT
>DASVHT010000280.1:0-2857 GCA_036382455.1 Dermatophilaceae bacterium | reverse complement strand
TTCTGGGTGGCCACCGAGATCTCGGTGACGGACAGGCTTGAGGTGTTGGTGGCCAGGATCGCGTCCGGCTTCACGATGAGATCCAGCTTGGCGAAGATGTCGCGCTTCAGATCGAGGTGCTCGGGCACCGCCTCGACCACGAGGTCGCACTCGGCGAGATCCCCGAGGTCGGAGGTGAAGCGCACCCGGTCGTGCAGCTCGATCTGCTCCTGCTCGGTCAGCTTGCCGCGGGCGAGCGCACGGTCGGTCGAGTGCCGCAGGACCCGCTGGCCCTTCTCGACAGCCCCCGGGGAGACCTCGACCGCGACGACGTCCAGGCCGTTGCGGGCGAACACCTCCACGATGCCCGCACCCATGGTGCCGAGTCCGATCACGCCAACTGTTGCGAAGTCACGAGCCATGAGGGCGAGTCTGTCAGAGCGCCCGCCCATCCGGGAGGGGCCCCGCCCGAAGCGATACTGACGCTGGCCGCGCGTCGAGGCCGCGCAGCAGGGAGGACGGGCGTATGCCGGGCTGTCCGGCGGGCTCGGTAGGCTGCCGGCCGTGCGACTGGTCATAGCGCGGTGCAGCGTGGATTACGAAGGCCGGCTCCAGGCCCATCTGCCGTTGGCGACCCGGTTGCTGCTGGTCAAGGCCGACGGGTCCGTGCTCGTCCACAGCGACGGTGGTTCGTACAAGCCCCTGAACTGGATGTCACCTCCGTGTGCCATGGCCGAGGTCGAGCCCGAGGAGCACGAGGTCGCGGACGGCGTCGAGTCGGTCTGGGTCGTTCAGCACGCCAGGTCCGAGGACCGCCTCCGGGTCCGCCTGTACGAGGTGCTGCACGACTCTGACCATGAGCTGGGCATGGACCCAGGCCTTGTCAAGGACGGCGTGGAGGCACACCTGCAGCGGCTGCTTGCCGAGCACATCGTCACGTTGGGCCCGGGATACACGCTGGTCCGCAGGGAGTATATGACCGCCATCGGACCCGTCGACATCTTGTGCAAAGACGCTGCGGGAGCGAGGGTTGCGGTCGAGATCAAGCGCCGCGGGGACATCGACGGCGTGGAGCAGCTCACTCGCTACCTCGAGCTGATGAACCGTGACTCCCATCTGGCGCCGGTGACAGGTGTCTTTGCCGCCCAGGAGATCAAGCCGCAGGCGCGCACCCTGGCCACCGACCGTGGCATACGCTGCGTGACCCTGGACTACGACGCGCTCAAGGGCATCGACGACGTGGGCTCACGACTGTTCTGAGCATCACGACACCGATCAGCCGGTCTTGTTGCGGCGAAACCACCCGCGTAGTCAGGGCGTCGTGGCAACACCCCGATATTCGAGGTGTCTGAGATGGGTCGTCCCAAGCCGTTGAGGTCGGTACAGAGGCAGTTCTGGTTGTTGATCGCTCAGGGCGTGACGACAGCAGCGGCGTGTGATGCGCTGAATGTGTCGGAGCGGGCAGGGAGCATGTGGTTCCGTGATGCTGGCGGCATGCCACCACTGTCTTTAGCCCCGCCGAGCGGCCGGTTCCTGAGCCTGGGCGAGCGGGAGGAGATCGCCCTGGGTCTGGCATCGGGCAAAGGGATCCGAGCGATCGCCGTCCTGATCGACCGCTCACCCTCGACGGTGAGCCGGGAGGTGCGCCGCAACAGACCTCGCCCAGGGCAGGAACATGGCCACCAGATCTACCGATGCGTCCTGGCCCAGGCCAAGTCTGAGGAGCGGGCCCGCCGGCCACAGGTCGCCAAGCTGGCCGCCAACCCACAGCTGCGGACCAGGGTGCAGGCTGGGCTGAGGCTGCGGTGGAGCCCGCGGCAGATCTCCGCGCGGTTCGCCCTGCGCTACCCCGAGGATCCGGAGATGTGGGTGTCACACGAGACGATCTACGCGTCCCTGTACGTCCAGGGACGTGGCGCGCTGCGCAAGGAGCTGGCGGTGTGCCTGCGCACCGGGCGGGCGTTGCGTAAGCCGCACAAACGCGTTGGCGGCGAAACTCACGGCAAGATCTCGAACATGATCTCGATCAGCCAGCGCCCACCAGAGGTCGAAGACCGTGCGGTGCCCGGGCACTGGGAGGGCGACCTGATCGTCGGTAAGAACTCCGGATCGGCGATCGGCACCCTGGTCGAACGCACCACCCGGTACGCCATGTTGCTGCACCTGCCCGGGCGACACCGCGCCGAAGAGGTCCGTGACGCCATGCTGGCGGCCATCCCCGCGCTGCCCCGCCAGCTGTGGCGGTCCCTGACCTGGGACCAGGGCAAAGAGATGGCCCGACACCACGAGATCACCATTGCCACTGACCTGGACATCTACTTCTGCGACCCGCACTCACCCTGGCAACGCGGCACCAACGAAAACACCAACGGGCTGCTACGTCAGTACTTTCCCAAGGCAACCGACCTGTCCGTGCACACCGCCGAAGACCTCGCCCACGTCGCCGGTCAGCTCAACGGCAGACCCCGGCAAACACTTGGCTGGGCAACCCCCACCGAGGCCATGCGTGACCTACTCTCAGGATCAGCACAACCACCGGTGTTGTCATGACGAGTTGAATCCGCCACCCTCTGGGCCTGGGATCTGGCGTGATTCGGTGGTTTCAGAGCAACAAGCAGCAGCGGTCAGCCGATGTCACGTTGACGAAAACCGTTGACACCAAACGCGGTCAGGACCAGTGCAATGGTGGTCAGCACAACAAGGGGGACAATATCGAGGTCGGCACCAGGAAACTTGGGAACGTTCGCGAACGGCGAGATGCGCAGAACCATGTCGGGCAGCTGAAGGATCGGCCCAAGCTGGCCCAAGAAGCCGCACGCCGCCAGTACCCCCCACGCCAGCACGCTGCGCTCTGGCGCCATACCGATCAGAGCCATGG
>DASVHT010000279.1:0-4558 GCA_036382455.1 Dermatophilaceae bacterium | reverse complement strand
TTCCGGCCATCGACAGACTTGCGGCAGAGGGCATTCCGGTCACGTTGGCCCTGTCGCTGCACGCACCCGATGACGACCTGCGCAACGAGCTCGTGCCGATCAACACCCGGTGGTCGATCGGCGAGGCGATAGATGCGGCATACCGCTATTTCGCCACGACCGGTCGTCGGGTCAGCATCGAGTACGCCCTGATCCGCGACGTCAACGATCAAGGCTGGCGTGCGGACCTGCTAGGAAAGAAGCTCAACGCTCGCGGCCGGGGTTGGGTGCACGTCAACCCGATCCCCCTGAATCCAACACCGGGCTCCAGGTGGACGGCCTCCGACCCACGGGTCGAGCGCGAGTTCGTCCGACGGCTGCGCGCACTCGGCGTGCCCACAACCGTACGCGACACCCGTGGCTCTGACATCGATGGCGCCTGCGGTCAGCTGGCGGCGTCCACCGCCTGAGTCGGCTGCGCCATGGACCAAGCCGCCCAGATCGGCAAGCCGATGCCCCAGACTTTGAATGCTCACATATCCCCTCAAAACGACGCTTGATAGCGCCCGACTGGGTCGAATCGCGCACCGGGCGAGCTAGATCGGCGCAATAGGTCAAACCGGTCATCTGCGCCGCTGGAAAGGGCTAAACTCCGGCCTTGTCAGAAGGTCTCAAGGGGGATGGATCCAGTGCGACGTATCAAGTTCATCAGCGTGGTAGCAAGTGCCGGTCTGTTCGTAGCTGGAACTGCGACGGCGGCGGTCGCCGTTCCATCCGTGACCGGGATCGGGGTGGGCAGCGAGACCGTGGTGGCGAACGGGTTGGCCGACCCCAGCGACCTGTCAAACTCGGCGACGCTCATGCAGTTTCCCTTTGCGGAGTCCTTCCCGTCCGCGTCCGCTGGACGCGGCCCCCGCGTGGTTCTGCTCTCCTACAGCAGAAACGTTGACTCCGGTGCCTTTCCGGAGCGACTCCGGACCCGACGCTCGGTCGACGGGGGCAAGACCTTCGCCCAGCTCGCGACCGACGTTCCGATCACGTCGATGACCCAGCTCGCTGACGGCTCCCTTGTTTCGGTGAACTACCGCACCGCGAGGCCCGTCGAGCCGCCGCCCGGGCCTGTCGGTGGCCCCGTCACGACGCCTCCGGTCACGAACACGACCACGCCTCCGGTAACGGACACGACTACGCCTGCGCCCACGGACACGAGCACGTCGACGCCCTCGGACACGAGCACGTCGACGACCACCACCCCGGTGCCAACCACCACCCCGGTGCCGACGACCACCACCCCGGTGCCGACGACCACCACGGCTGGACCCCCGCCGGGCGGGGGAGTCAAGCAGTTCCAGACCACGTACTGGCGCTCACACGACTCCGGTGCGACGTGGGACGAGCATCGCGGCACCATCTCGGCGGATGTGGCCTACGACGCCGTCTACTTCCACCGGGGCATCGTGGTTGCCCGCGACGGCTCTCTGCTGGCGCCCACCTACGGTTATCTCAACGGCGACCCCCGCTACCGCTCGATGCTCGCACGCAGCACCGATGGCGGAGCGACCTGGCGGATCATGTCAACCATCGCGACAACGCCTTCCGGGTGGTCGATCGAGGGCCGGTCCGAGCCGACGATGGCCAGGGCCACCAACGGGGATCTTGTTGTCGTCATGCGTCAGAACGCGCCGGTCAATCCGGCGGTCTGCAACGGATCGCGCCAAGGTGCAGGTCTGGTGACCTCCCGATCCAGCGACGACGGCGCAAGCTGGACACCAGCTCAGTCGCTGGTCGGAGCCGGGCTCGATGTCTACAACGTGTCCAGTGCAGACCCGCGGCTCACCACTATGCCGGGCGGCCAGCTCTTGCTCAGCTACGGCCGTCCCGGGAACAAGATTCTTGTCTCGGCCGACGGAAACGGCACCAGCTGGAGCAACCTGACACTCACCACGACCGGGACCTCGAGCGGCTACACCAGCATCGTGCCGTTGACCGAGACCACTGCGCTTCAGGTCGGTGACTACGGATCCAACTGGTGTTTCCCCATCGGAAGCGGGATCGCCAAGGTCGGCATCTGGTCCAAGACCATTGAGCTGCGCCCATCGGACACGAAGCGGATCGACCTGCGCACCCGGTACCTCAGTGGCTCTCTCAACGTGGCAACCAACCTCACGGACCAGCCCACCGCGGCGGCCGGCCCTGCGGCTGCCATCGACGGCAGCGTCGATCCCGCCTCGGCTGCGGTCCGCCTGGCGAACGACGGCTACTTCCAGATTGACCTGGGTGGGGCGAACGTCCTGACTGGCGCCTCCATCGCGCTGCCCCGCGACAGGGCATCAGCGGCCATCGACGTGTCCAACGACGGGCGCACCTGGCGCACCCTCGCTGGTTGGTACAGCTCGGGCGACTATCCATCGTTGACTGCCCGGGCATTCCCGGCAGGCACCTCTGCACGCTATGTCCGGGCCCGCGTCACCGATGTCGGCGGCGTCACCGCCCTTGGCGAGCTGCAGCTGCGTACCAATGCCAGCACGTTCGAGGAGGATCTCATCGGCAGGGCGCCGCAGGGGTTTGTGGTCCTTCCCGTCGCGTCGCCCCTCGTCACGGTCGCCTCCGGGGGCGTTGGCCTGTCCAGCGACCGGGCCGCGCGTCTCAACGACACGACCTCGCGCGCCATGGCGGTGATGGCAGTGGGTCTGCCCCAACGCACGACCCGCAACCTCGAGCTCGGTCTCAGGTCCAACCGCGTGGCCACCGCCTTCCTGATCTCGCTCGAGGGTCGTCGTGGCGGCACCTACCAGCGTGCGTTGCACCTCGGGGTATTCCCGGATGGCAGCCTGCGTCGATGGACCGGGTCGCGCTGGGTGAATCTGTCGGCGGCGGGCCTGGTGAAGAAGACCGGTTGGGCCGGGATCCGCATCAACGCGAACACCACCGCAGCCTGGGTCTATGTCAACGGGCGACTCTTCTCCCGCGTCCCTCTGAAAGCCGGGACGACGTCCTTCACCGGCATCCAGGTGTCCTCGGGTGGTACCGCCCCTGTGGGCGATGACATGTTCATCGACCAGTTCAGGGCGAGCTGACCTCGCACCGACCGGCAGCTCATGATGGGACGCGTCAGCTGTCTTGAGCCGCTCACCGCACGAAGGCGACGCTTCGTCTCACGAAGTGGTGGCCGGTGTCGCATCAGGGCGCGGGGGAGACGAAGATGCCGGTATGACCGACGGTAACTACGCCCGCGCCCATCGCCGCAGCATCGAAGACCCGGAAGGCTTCTGGGCAGAGGCGGCTCGGGGCATCGACTGGATCACCGAGCCGGTCAAGGTTCTGGACGACTCTCGACCGCCCTTCTACCGATGGTTCGAGGGTGGACAGCTCAACACGTGCTTCAACGCCCTCGACCGGCACGTGATCGCCGGCCGGGGGGACCAGCCGGCGCTTCACTACGACAGCCCCGTCACCGGGACCGCACGGACGCTGACCTACGCGGAGCTGCTGGAGCAGGTGTCCCGCTTCGGTGGAGCGTTGCGCGGCCTCGGGGTCGACAAGGGTGATCGCGTCGTCATCTACATGCCGATGGTGCCGGAGGCGGTCATAGCGATGCTGGCCTGCGCCAGGATCGGGGCAGTGCACTCGGTGGTGTTCGGCGGTTTCGCGTCGGGTGAGCTTGCTGCCCGGATCGAGGATGCCGCGCCGAAGGTGGTGGTCACGGCCTCCTGTGGGATCGAGCCCACCCGGGTAGTGCAGTACAAGCCGCTTCTCGATGCTGCCATCGCGCGATCGACGCACAAACCCGACCACTGCGTGGTGCTCCAGCGGGAACAGGCGGTGGCGTCGATGGGTCCGAACGACCTCGACTGGTCCGCCCTGATGGATCCGAACCAGCTGACGAAGTCCGAGTGCGTGACGCTCGAGGCGACTGACCCGCTCTACATTCTCTACACCTCGGGGACGACGGGCCGGCCCAAAGGGATCGTGCGTGACAACGGTGGCCATGCCGTGGCCCTGAACTGGTCGATGAGCAACATCTACGGACTCCAGCCGGGCGAGGTGTTCTGGGCGGCCAGTGACGTCGGCTGGGTGGTCGGTCACTCCTACATCGTGTACGCGCCGCTGCTTGCGGGGTGCACGACCGTGCTCTACGAGGGCAAGCCGGTGGGCACGCCTGACGCTGGCGCCCTGTGGCGGGTGGCCGCGCAGTATGGCGTCTCGGCACTGTTCACGGCTCCGACCGCGATTCGAGCGGTCAAGAAGGAGGACCCCGATGGCACGCTCATCGCGGGTCACGACCTCTCGAAGCTGCGCACACTGTTCCTGGCCGGCGAGCGCCTCGACCCCGACACCTACGCCTGGGCAGGTGAGCGTCTCGGGATCCCGGTGATCGACAACTGGTGGCAGACCGAGACGGGCTGGCCCATCGCTTCCAACTGCATTGGTCTAGAACGTCTTGCGATCAAGCCCGGGTCACCGACCGTGCCCGTGCCCGGCTACGACGTGCATGTCCTCGACGAGCACGGGAAGCAGGTGAAGCCCGGAGAGGAAGGGGCCATCTGCATCAAGCTCCCGATGCCGCCGGGCACCCTGC
>DASVHT010000278.1:0-2561 GCA_036382455.1 Dermatophilaceae bacterium | reverse complement strand
AGTGCTCCTCGGTTCTGGCGCGCACTGCAGCATGTGGGGCAGTGGGGACCCTGGCGGCACCGTCGCCAGCCGCTACGTCGAACCGCTCGCGGACGACGCGGACGAGGGCGCTCGACACCATGCGCTCAAGCTCCACGAGATGCGCTCGCCATCACGGCGTGCCGTTAAGGAGCGTGTCACCAGGGGCGAAGTAGCCCGGCTGGGATCAGTCCGATGTGGCCGGAACCGTGCTCCCCGCTGCCGGCTTGCTCAGGTGGCGGTAGACGGTGGGGCGGGTGGCGCCGAACTCGGCGGCTATCTAGGCGACGGTGTGCTCGCGCTTGCCCTCGGCGATCGTTTCCGAGGCGCAACCACCGCACAGGCGGTTCAAGGCACTTACAAGATGTGCGTAGGGCAGTAGCGCTCGCTATGCCGACAACGGGTCGAGGCTCCCATCGAGCACCTGTTGAGCGGTGATGTAAGCGTAACGAAAGCCCTCGTGAGCTCGGGCCACCGTCGCCCGGTCCAGGTCGCTGACGTCCCGGTTGGACTCCTTCAGCGATGCCAGGTCCTCGTGCGAGAGCTCCAGGCTTTTCCCGGGAAGTCGCTCGACCTCGGTGTCTGTCACTGGTAGCCCTCCCGTAGACCGTTGATCGCCAGCCGCTCCTCGGCGTGGCGGTCGTCATCGTTGCGTACCGGCCCCAGGAGGGGTGAGGCGACGCTCCGATCTCGCTGCTGGAACTTGCCAGATGAGTCCGACAGGAAGGGTGGCCGGTCGTCGAAGACCTGGACGTACCGGCGCGGGGCCACGCCCTCGTAGGGCAGCAGGCGGTCGATGCTTCCCATCGGGTACATGGCCGAGGCCCGGCTCTTGGGGTAGGGCTCGATGTACCGGATGGTGGCGATTTGGGCCGAGAGCGCGTGCTTGTAGCAGAGGTGGCAGGGATAGGTGGTGACGTAAAGGTCCCCATCGACTGGACGGACGCCTCGCACGGTGGCGTCGTCGAGCGCTCTGGCCTCCGCATGCACTGCCCGCTGGTACTCGATCACGGACAGAAGCTCGCCGTCCTTGAGAGCGGGCAGCACGAGCGTGGCAAGGTCGTCATCGCCGATACCGTCCACCGAGTCGCTGAGTAGGCCGGCGTCTCGAAGGCGGCGCATGGTGTCGGCAACGTTGTCCTGCTTGAACCTCTCGCTCGTGTCCTCACCTGCTAGCACGTCGGGCGTCTGCCCGGGCGGCACGTCGTTGTACCCGGTGGACACGACCGCTCCGCCGACGACGATGGCCGCGCCCACCTTGCGGCTTGCCGACAGCGATCTGGCTCTGGCGGCTCTTGCCACGTACATCGCGTACTCGCCGACCTCGGGAGCGATGGGCTCCCCAAAGAGCAGGTCGATAACCCGACGTGCCTGGTTGCCGCTGAGAAAGAAGTCGCTCAAAGGGTAGGTCTCGTTGACGCGCTGTCCCATTGGCTCGCGCTCCTCCGCGTCGAGCCTTATGAGCTCCCGGGTCAGGCGCAGCTTCCCGTCGGCGTCTCCGATCGTCATTGGGCGATCGAGCAGGTTCTGCTCCCGCTGCGACAGCGCGGCTTGGCTGCCGATCAGAACGAACTGCTCGCCGTAGACCCGACGGAGTAGCTGCACCTCCGCGGGTCGCTTGAGCGAATGCAGCACGTAAGCGGTCCGGCTCCTCCCACGTCTGAGTTCGGCAGCGCGTGCGGTCTCCCCGTCCTGGCGCAGCAGCTGCAGGCGAAGACGCTGGATCTGCCGAATCGCTAGCCGAGCCAGGGCTGCGGGATCCCCGTCGGGTTGCTCGGCGCTGGTGTGTTCACCGCAGAAGGCGTTTCCAGCGGCGATCAGCCGCCGGACTCGCTTGTCCTCTCGCTCTCCAAGCGGTACCGCCCCATAGGGCAGGTGCTCCGACAGTTTGATCACCATGGACTCGTAGCTGTAGTCAGACAGTGCGCCGACTACAGCCTCGGCCGGGGCGACGGTGTTGGTGCCGATTGGCGTGACCAACCCGAGGACCAGTTCGGGACCTTCAGTGTTGACCACGAACAGAGTATGGAGCGGCAATCGGACTCAGAGCTTGTGACGGAATAGCCTCGTCAGTGGGATAGGTGCCCCGAGCAGCTCGAAGGCTCGGCGTTGCGTCGGGGTAGGGCTGGCCAGCAGGTCGAACTCCGTTCTCCCGGCGGTCCGGATCCGGTTGCGGGTGAGCGTGCCGAGGGGGTCGAGCAGCTCGCGAAAGCCGCGGACCGGCTCGCCGTGCCGGTCGGTCTTGCGGGCGGCCTTGGCGCTCGCGGCCGCCGACCGACAAGCGGGTCCGACCGGGTCCGGCCGCCGGTGGCGGCACCTCGTCGGTAAACGTCAGCGGGGCCAGCGTGGCGCGCAGGTGACAGACCAGGTAGCCGGCCAGGAAGCAGACCAACACGTGCGCGCGGACCCGGTCCTCGGGGCGGTGGTGGATGGGACGCAAGTCGAGGTCGTCCACCTTGAGGTGGCGGAAGTCGCGTTCGAGGTTGGCCAGGTTCTTGTAGGCGGCGACCACCCCAGCGTCGACGTCCGGCCCGACGCTGCTG
>DASVHT010000277.1:0-4533 GCA_036382455.1 Dermatophilaceae bacterium | reverse complement strand
TGGCACGCGCCCTCGAGCTGCTGGCCGAGGAACTCAACGCCACCCCAGCATGCCTGCCCGGGGACCGCCGCCGGCTGACCTACCAGGTCACTGCGGCATGAGTCTCAACACTGATCTTGTGTCTACTTGAGGAGGTCTGAGACTCACCGACGACCTCGGCTGACTTCAGCCGAGGTCGCTCCCTGTCTGCATATCGGACCGGCGCGAACGGAACGCCGTAAGAAATCGACAGAAGGCTGCCCTCGGAGGTCAGTCCAGCACGTTCCGATTGAACTGCTGCCCCTCTGTCCCGCACTGTCGGGATAGACAGCGGCCACGCCGGCCCATTCTGCCTACGGAATCGTAACACGGCCTGGCAGCTGCGGTTCCGCCGGTGCCCGCCGGAGACCACAACTCATGGAACGTCCTGGCAATCCGATCACGCCCCGATCACGCCCCGCCAGCCGAAAGAGCGGTGGAGGCAGTGCGTTGCACCACTAGCACAACGGTGCTTGCCGATCAGGTCGCGGAGGCACGCTCCTCGCGAGAGGTCGTTTGGGAGGCGACCTACGGTTCGGGAAAAGCCATTGCCGGCCGGCCCGGCTACCGCGTGATCATCAGGTGTCGACGACGTCGGTCCGATTCGCCGCGGTGTTGACTGGCGAGCTCGCCAGTGTCAATTGCTTCCCCGCACCCCAGCACGCGGTTTGTTCGGGGCCGGCTTATGCCGCGCCAATTGGAGTTCGACACCGCGGGCGCACCGCTGGTCGATCACCAAGCACCTATCGCGGATAGGCCGCCGGGCGGGCGGTTGAGGCAACGCAGCGGGCACCGAAACGAGGAACTCCAGGTGTCGGCGCAGTCCTCGGAAAGCCGCGTCGACTCCGTCGATCGACGGCTCGACGGGCAGATGTTCCGCTCTGGGGGACATGCGCCATTCGGGTGACACGTCATTCACTCGAACTGCGCAGGGACCGAAGGGGGCTATGGAACATTTCCTATCCCTTGGACCGCGACATGATTGCCAATGCTCGAGCGTTCTTCCGCACTCGACAGATCACCGGAGTACCTTCGCTGACGATCGCGGCAGTCCTCGCCGCCGCGGCGACGGCTGGCGTGGCACCGCCATCGGCTGCCTTTGCCGCCACTTGCGACAACAGCGTGACGATCAGCTCTGGTGGTTCGTTTAGCGGCTGCTGGTCGCACGTGTCGATCCGAACCACCGCCCACGTGGTAATCAAGGATTCGACGATCGCGGGCCCGGGGGAGCTTATCGATGGCTCCGGCGCCGTCGATGTCGACATCCACGACTCCGCATTCAGCGGATCGCCTGGTGAGTACGTCGCGGACTTCGCCGACTGGTCGCAGGTGCGTTTCGTTCACAACGACGTAACCACCAAGGCCGGCTTGAAACTGAACAATCACTCCGGTAGCGCCAACCCGGCTGCGGTGCTCACGAACAACGACTTCCACAACATAAACGTGCCGGCGAATGCTGGCTACCGGCAGATGTTCCAGTTCGCCGACGCGAACGGGCTGCGAGGTGTGGACATCGGTTGGAATCGCCTGACGAACCAGGCGGGTGCGGCAGTCAAGATGGAGGACTCAATCTCGATCTTCAACTCGTCGGGTGCTTCGTCTTCCGACCCGATTCACGTACACGACAACCTGATCGACGGCGCATTCGATGAGCGCGGTTCCGGCTACTCTGGCGGCGGCATCATGCTCGGCGACAACGGTGGCGCGAATCAGTTGTCGGAGGGCAACGTCGTGCTCCGCACTGACAACTACGGCATCGCGATCGCGGGTGGCGAAAACATCACCCAACAGGGCAATGTCGTCCGGTCCGCGAACTCGGCCAGTGCTAATGGCCAAGCGGCTTACGTTTGGGACCAGTCCAATGGCGCGCCGTTCGGCGAAGTCAGGATAGTCAACAACGACCTGGCACTGCGTCGTCCAGACGGGATGGCTGATCTCTGGACCGCCGGTGGCTGCACTGCTTGTTCCCCGAACACGATGCGATCGTCGGTGACGGTGGCGGACGAAGATGCGGCGCGTGCCGGATATCTGAACCGTGCGGCGGCCGCTGCGCAGACCTTCGGCCGCGGTGGCGGTACGCCGACCCCCACGCCGACCCCCACTCCGACCCCGACCCCGACGCCGAAGCCAACGCCGAAGCCGACGCCCACTCCGACGCCCACTCCCACTCCCACTCCCACTCCGACCCCGACGCCGGGCAGCGATGTGCCATCGAACGTGCGTATCGCCTCCAGTTCGAGCTCAGGCCTGACCATCGCCTGGAGCCCGGCCGCCGTACCGGCGAAGTACTTCTACATCTACAGAAACGGCGTCGACGTCGACTACGTCGACGCAGCGACGCGGACCTGGACGGACACGGGGCTCGTGGTCGGGCGGTCTTACACGTACGCCGTGTCTATCATGGGTGCTGATAGCGCCATGCATCCGAAGTCGGCAGCGATAACGTTCACCCCGGGGACAGCGACGCCTCCCGCAGCAGACAGCGCCGTACCCAGCAACCTCCATACAACAGGCGTCACGAGCAGTCGCGTCACCATTGCTTGGGACCGCGTGACCAGTGTCCCCGTCCGCTACTACTACGTCTACAGGGACGGTGTCGACGTGGATTACGTTGATGCCGGCACGCTCGGGTGGTCCGGTGCCACGAGGTCCGGTGAGGTCCACACTTACCAAGTCGCGGTCCAGGACAGTGCTGGGCGGATGCAGTCCAAGTCCAGCGGGATCGTCGTATTGACTCCTTGATCGCTGGACGGGCCGAGTGTCCGGTTGCGGACCCATGACAGCTCAGCCACGCACGTCGCCGGGGATCTGGGCCGGGCCGCAGACTCCCTCGACCCCAGTGACCTCCCTGCTCACCGAATCGTCCACGGTGGACGTCGGTGAGCAGAGGTCCGTCCGCGGTCGGCGGCGTCGGTCCTCGACGCAGCGGTCGCTCGGAATGGGACCCCGAGGAGGCCGCGGTCCGGATGACTGCGTGCAGGGCACCCGCGCACGTGCGGCCCTACCGCCCCAAGGCGTTGGACGTTCAGCCATTCAAAGTAAGGTAGCCATCCGGACGAGGAGGCAGTTGCGGTGGCTGACTACCCGGGCTCGGATACCCATCAGGTTGACGACGACCGCAACGGTGGTGGACAGCGGCAGCCAGGTGCGGCTGCAGCGATCATCGCCCGACCGCGCCGTGAGGCGGGAGACCGGTCGGTCGCCAGGGCAAGGCCCGCACACCCTACCTGGACCAATGTCCGCCGGTGCAACTTCCGCGGTGACCCGCTCTCTGTCACCGCCGCCGGCGGGAACGCCCTTCGATCCCGGTACACGCACCCGTGACGGGCCGCTCCCGAAGCAGGCGGGGGGCACGGACGTGGCTGCGCCCAGTCGAGCGTCGCGTGCAACGGTGGTCCGCGTCCCCGGAATGGCTGAAGCTGTCGGTGCTGGCTGGACTCGGTTCGGTCCGGCGGCTGCCCAATGACCCCGAGCAGCTGTACGTCCTCTGCTATCATGAGGTGAGTCACGCCTCGGCGGGACGGTTCGAAGCCACGCTGCGGCAGTTGGCGGACGCCGGGCGGTTCGTGTCGTGGTCAGAGGCACTCGACATCTTGTCGGGTCAGGTGCCGACGAACGGCCCGGCCTTCTGCTTGACGTTCGACGACGGCCACACCTGTTGGACCGACGTGGTTCTGCCCATCCTGGTCCGTCAAGAGCTGCCGGCAACGTTCTTTGTGGTGACCAGCCTGGTCGAGTCGCCGGGGCAAGATGGGCCGCTGACGTGGCCGGATTGTCGCAAGCTGGTCAGCCACGGCATGACCGTCGGTTCCCATTCCGTAACCCACCGCCCGTTCGCTGTCATATCGGACGGCGATGTCCACCGCGAGCTTGCTGACTCTAAGGCTGAGTTGGAGGGCCAGCTCGGGGTAGAGGTGCGCGACTTCTGCGCCCCGTACGGGCAGCCGGGCAAGACATTCGACCCGGTCCGAGATGTGCGCCTTGCCGCCCATATCGGGTATCGCTGCTTCGTGACAACTGTGCGCGGGCCAATGCGGCCGGGCGACTCGCCGTTTGCGATCAGACGGACGGTTATGCAGCCGGAGTGGTCCGCCGCCATCATGCGAGGCCGCTTGCTCGTCCCCTGGTGAGCATGATGCCCGGCGAAGCGATAAGCGTGGAATTTGATCGCGAGATCTTCCTCACCCAACTGCGGGGGGGAGTCTCCAGGTACTTCGCTAGCTTGATTGCTGAGTTCGCCACCGACCCGGTACATGGTGTTCGACCGACATGTCGGTTCAGGCGATCGGTGAACCGACATGTTCTCGACAGCGATTCGTCTGTGCGGCCTCTGCCAGCTCAGGCGTTAGCCTGTTCAGTGGCCAAAATCGCTATGAGGTCACCCAGCCAAGCTCTCCGGGAAGGCGTCTTGACGATGCTTGGCGGACCGGCAGCGGCGGTGAAATCGGGGGATATCCTGCACCTGACACACTTCCAGCCACGGAGATCCGATCTGGCCGCGAGTCGGCACCTGGC
>DASVHT010000276.1:0-8295 GCA_036382455.1 Dermatophilaceae bacterium | reverse complement strand
AGCAACGTGGGCAACTCGCTGCTCATCGGCGGCGCCATGATGGGCATGGACGTGCGCGTGGTGGCGCCTCGTGTGCTCTGGAACCCCGACGAAGTCATCGCCGCCGCCTCCGCGATCGCCGAGACCACCGGTGCGCGGATCACCCACACCGAGGACGTCGACGAAGGCGTCGCGGGGGTGGACTTCGTCTACACCGACGTCTGGGTCTCGATGGGGGAGCCCAAGGAGAAGTGGGCCGAACGCATCGAGCTGCTGCACCCCTACCAGGTCAACTCGGCGCTCATGAGGAGCACGGGGAACCCCAACGTCCGGTTCATGCACTGCCTGCCGGCTTTCCACGATCGGCATACGACCGTGGGCGAGCAGCTCTACCAGGCCACGGGGCTGGACGCGCTCGAGGTGACTGACGCGGTCTTCGAGTCCGAGGCGTCCATCGTCTTCGACCAGGCCGAGAACCGGATGCACACCATCAAGGCCATCCTCGTCGCGACCCTGGGCGAGTGATGCCGGTCGTGCGCGTCCTGGAGGCGTGACATGCGCATCGTCGCGGCGCTCGGAGGCAACGCACTTCTCAAGCGCGGCCAGCGGCCCGACGCCGCATCGCAGCGTGCCAACGTGGCGCTGGCGGTTGAGGCGCTGGCACCACTGGCACGCCATCACGAGCTGGTGGTGACGCACGGCAACGGGCCGCAGGTCGGGGTGCTCGCTGTGGAGAGCGCCTCCGACCCGAGGCTCTCCCAGCCCTACCCTCTGGACGTGCTGGGGGCAGAGACACAGGGGATGATCGGGTACTGGTTGCTGCAGGCTCTGCAGAACGCGCTGCCCGGGCGTCAGGTCGCGAGCATCATCAACCAGACGCTCGTCCTCGCACACGACCCGGCTTTCGACGACCCCCGGAAGTTCATCGGTGAGATCTACCCGCAGGAGGAGGCCCTCCGGTTGGCCGACGAGCGGGGCTGGACCGTGCGACAGGATGGTAGCGACTGGCGCCGGGTCGTCGCGTCACCCCCGCCGCAACGCGTCATCGAGACCCGGATGATCCGGTTGCTCATGCACAGCGGCGCGCTGGTCGTCTGCGCGGGAGGCGGGGGCGTGCCGGTCATCAGGGACGAGCGTGGCAAGCTGCGCGGCGTCGAGGCGGTGGTCGACAAGGACCTCACGGCGGCCGTGCTCGCCGAGGCTCTCGAGGCCGACGCACTCCTGGTCCTCACGGACGTGCCGAACGTCGTGCGCAACTTCGGGACGCCCGAGGCGGAGCCGATCTCACGGGTCACGCCGGGAGCACTGCGTCGTGAGTCATTTCTGGCCGGGTCGATGGGGCCAAAGGTGGACGCTGTATGTCGGTTCGTCGAGCTCACCGGGGATATGGCCGCCATCGGCCGGCTCGAGGACGCCGAGTCGATCATCGCCGGAAACGCTGGGACTATCATCACGCCGGGCGGCAACTACGGTGGGCCCGAAGACCTCACAGACCGATGATGAAAGTGGAGCACGTCATGACCGAGACAACCACCCTCTCCCAGCAGCAGATCCTCCTCGACGAGGACGCGACGGCGCACAACTACCACCCGCTGCCGGTGGTTATCGCCTCCGCCAGGGGCGCGTGGGTGACCGACGTCGAGGGGCACCGCTACCTGGACTGTCTGGCTGGTTACTCTGCGCTCAACTTCGGCCACGGACATCCTGCTTTGGTCGCCGCCGCGAGGGCTCAGCTCGAGCGCGTGACGCTGACCAGCCGGGCTTTCTACAACGACCAGCTCGGGCCCTTCAGCCGCGACCTCGCGACGCTGGCCGGCATGGAGGTCGTCCTGCCGATGAACACAGGGGCGGAGGCGGTCGAGACCGCGATCAAGGTGTCGCGCAAGTGGGGATACGAGGTCAAGGGGGTCGCGTCCGACCAGGCCAACATCATCGTGACCGAGGGCAATTTCCACGGGCGGACCACGACGATCGTGAGCTTCTCAACGGATCCCGTTGCGCGCCAAGGGTTCGGACCCTTCACTCCCGGGTTCCGTATCGTTCCCTTCGGTGATGCGGCGGCCCTTGAGGCGGCCATCGACGAGAACACCGTCGCAGTGCTGATCGAGCCGATCCAGGGGGAGTCGGGGGTGCAGGTGCCGCCGCCGGGGTTCCTGAAGACGGTGCGGGACGTGTGCACCCGAGAGAACGTGCTGTTCGTTGCTGACGAGATCCAGTCGGGGCTGGGGCGCACCGGCAGCACGTTCGCCTGCGAGCTCGAGGGCGTGGTTCCGGACATGTATGTGCTCGGTAAGGCCCTCGGCGGCGGGATCGTGCCGGTGTCGGCTGTCGTCTCCTCGCATGCGGTGATGGATGTGATCCGTCCGGGCAACCATGGGTCGACGTTCGGCGGCAACCCGCTGGCGGCCGCCATCGGCCACGCTGTGGTCAGGCTGCTCGAGACCGGTGAGTTCCAGGCCCGGGCGGCGGAGCTGGGGGTCCGGATGCGTCGGGACCTCGACGCGCTCGTCGGTCACGGGGTCGTGGCGGTTCGTTCACGCGGTCTGTGGGCCGGCATCGACATCGACCCGGACCTGATGACCGGACGCGAAGCCTGCGAGCGCCTGATGGCCCGAGGCGTTCTGGCCAAGGACACGCACGGCTCCACGATCCGGCTTGCGCCCCCGATCGTCATCGAGGAGTCCGAGGTCGACTGGATGACCGCTCAGGTGGCGGCCGTGCTGACCTGAGAGGAGGCGAGCCAGTCCTCCCACCACTTGATCGGTTCTGCAGGTGCTTCGGGTGAGGCGGCCGGTACGATCGTGACTGGTGCGCCGGGAAGTCTGGTCGGCAACGTGATGATCGCTGCCCCCGACCGAGGATGTTCATGACCGACACCGGCCCTTTCGCCGAGCTTCTGCTCGTTCTGTCGCTCGCAGCCGTCGCTGCGATCCTGTCCAACCGGCTGACCTCCCGGACGCGGGTTCCTGCACCAGCGCTTTTCCTGGTCGTGGCCGCTACCACCGGGGCGGTCTTGCCAGGGGTGGTCGCACCGCCGGAGCGCACGGTCGAACGCATCGTCACGGTGGCGTTGCTGTGCATCTTGTTCGACGGTGGCATGCATATCGGCTGGCGGCGATTTCGGGCCGCCGCGGCTCCCATTGTCGTCGTGGGGGTTGCTGGGACCTTTCTGACGGCGGCGGCCGCAGCCGCCGTGGCACACTTCGGATTCGGATTCGACTGGTACGTCTCCCTGTTGGTCGGCACAGCGATCGCGCCGACTGATCCCGCGGTCGTCTTCTCTGTGTTGGGTCAGCGGGAGATCAGGGGCCGCTCTTCGACAATTCTGGAGGGGGAGTCCGGGGCGAACGACCCCGTGGGCATTGCCCTGCTGGTGAGCCTCCTCGCCGCAGGATCCCTCAGTGGTGGTGCTCTCCTGCAGGTCGGCGGTGAGTTCATCCTCCAGATGGGTGTGGGGGCAGGGTTTGGTCTCATGGGCGGGCGTGCGCTGCTCTGGTTCATGCGGCGCATCTCCCTGCCGAGCGAAGGGCTGTACCCGCTTCGAACCCTCGCAAGCGTGTTCGTTCTGTACGGCGCGACGACCATCGCGCACGGCTCGGGCTTTCTGGCAGTGTTCGTGGCCGGCATCGTCCTGGGCGACGAGCGTGCCCCGTTCAAGAAGGAGGTCGAGCGCTTCCACTCCGCACTGGCCAGCCTTGGCGAGATCGTCGCCTTCGTGGTTCTCGGCTTGACCGTGAACCTGACCGACCTGACCCGAACGGACGTATGGGTGCCGGGACTCGTGCTGGGTGCGACGTTGGCCATCGTGATCCGGCCGCTGCTCGTGTGGTTGTGCCTCATCCCGGCCAGGCTGCGCCGTAACGAGCAGGCCTTCGTCCTCTTTGCCGGCCTCAAGGGGGCGGTCCCCATCCTGCTCGGGAGCCTGCTCCTGGCCGCCAACGTCCCGGGCGCGCACCGGCTGTACGGCATCGTCATCGTCGTGGTCACGTTCTCTGTCCTTGTCCAGGGCAGTCTGGTGCCCGCAGCTGCCCGGGCCCTGCACCTTCCGATGCAGCTCGTGGAGCCCCAGCCCTGGTCGCTTGGCGTGCGCTTGGCTGAGGAGCCGGAGGGAGTGCTTCGCCTCACCGTCGCGGCCGGATCGAGCGCGGACGGCCGGACGGTTGACGAGGTGGCCGATACAGCGACGGACGCGGGGGACTCCGGCGACGTCTGGGTCAACATGGTTGTCCGCGGCGGCGCCTTGGTGTCAGTCCGTGGCGACACCGTTCTGAAGGCGGGTGACGAGGTGCTGGTCTCAGCAGATGAGCAGTGGCACCCGCGCCTCGAGGGCATGTTCCGCACGTAGTCCGAGGGTCCTTCGGGAGAGCGCGGCAGGAGTCATAGGTCGGCGCGGTGATCGAGCCCTTTGGGGATGCCGTATCCAGAAGTGGCTAGGGTCAGAGGCATGCGCGTTCGCCGGCCAGCGCTGCCCCTGGTGGCCACCTCGTTGCTTGTTGCCGTCTGGACGGCGTGGTGGGTCTGGCGTGCGTGGCCCGTGTCAGGTCTGTCGTGGCACTTCTTCTCTGACGGCAGCAGGCTGCTCCTGCATGGCTCGGGGCTCAACCTGTACGCCGAGCATCCAGAGCTGCAGACCGGCCCGCTGTCGCTGGCCGTAGCCGCGCTACTCGGTCGGCTGCCCGCGAACATCGCCAAGAGTGTTGCGCTCATTGCCATGACGGCGGCAGGCCCGCTGCTCCTCGTCGCGCTAACGCCCTTGGTTCCGACCCTCGGAAGGCATCGCCGGATGGTGATCGCTGCCATCGTCATGGTGCCTGCCTGGACGGTCCTGTCGGTCCGTTGGGGGCACCTCGACGATGTCCTCGCGATGGCCCTCGCGATCCTGGCGGTGCGCGCAGTGTGTGCGGACCGACCCGTTCTGGCAGGGGCCGTCCTTGCCGCAGCCATTGCGGCAAAGCCCTGGGCGGTCGGGTTCCTGCCGCTGCTGCTCGCGTTACCCCGGGATCGGCTGAGGGCGACGGTCACGGCAGCGGTAGGCACAGCTGCAACCTGGGCGCCGTTCGTCCTCGCCAACTCCCGCACCCTTGGCGCCCTGCACCCGCCGGTCGGTCTGTCACCCGCCTCCGGACTTCACGCCCTGGGCGCCCGCGGCACTCTGGTGCCGGCGTGGGGCCGAGCCCTCGAGCTCGTCCTCTCGCCCGTGGCTGCGCTGGCCGTGGGGCTGGCCGGACGCTGGCCGGGCGTGCTGCTCGTCTCCGTCGCAGTACGGCTGGCTCTGGACCCCAAGGACAACGCGTACTACATCGGCAGTGCGGCTCTCGCCGCGGTGGTCTTCGACCTGCTTGCCACCGGATGGACCATCCCCTGGACCACGCTGGGCACGGTCCTGGTCCTCTGGCAGCCCTTCGTCATGGACTTTCCCCACCGGTTGCAGACGACCACGGGGCTGACCCACTGGTGGTTCGCCAACGAGGGGACCGTGGGGGCGCTGCATTTGGTCTGGTCGCTCGTCATCGTCGCCCTGGTCTTCGTGGTGCCCCGCCCCTCAGATCACGTAACTGCGCTGCGGATCAAGCCCGCTCGAACTTGAGGTGGATGACGCCGGGAGCCGCCACCGTTGCGACGTGGACAAGTCCCGGGTTGCCGGGGCCCAGGTTGTCGAAGAGTCGTTCCCCCTCGCCGAGGAAGATCGGGACCAGGTTGATGTCCATCTTGTCAACCAGGTCCGCCTCGAGGTACTGCCGGGCAGCGAGCGCCCCACCGGCAAGTAAGACGTCCTTCCCCGCGGCAGCAGCTTTGGCCTGATCCAGTGCCGACGCGATGCCGTTCGTCACGAACGTGAACGTCGTACCGCCTTCGCACACGAGCGGCTCGCGCGGATGGTGGGTCAGCACGAACACCGGGTGGTGGTATGGCGGGTTGTCACCCCACCAGCCGTTCCACGGATCGTCGCCCCAGGGTCCGGTTCCGCCGAACATGTTGCGCCCCATCACGGTTGCGCCGATATCGGCCATCGACGCCTCGACCACGGGGGTGCTCTCGTTGACCTCGCCGCCCTCGAGACCCTGCATCTCGCGCCACACAGCCAGCGGGAACACCCAGTCGTGCAGACGCATCCCGCCGACGCCCAACGGGTTGTCGACGTCCTGCGCCGGGCCTGCGACAAGGCCGTCGAGGGACATGGCTATCCAGAGTCGAAGCCTGCTCATCACCTACTCCTTGCGCGCCGGGTTCGGCGCCCGATGACCACGACTCCATCTAACAAGGCGGCGAGAAGAAAGTCATCGGTGGCACCCACCTCGTCGGCCATTCGGCTGAATGTTGGCCATTCGCCTGACGGGCCATTCCGACCGCCTCTACCGTCATCAGTTCAGGGGCAAACGACAAGCACACGCCGGGTCCGGCAGGGCATGGTCATCGGCACCAAGCAATTGCTACGCACTTGTGTTACACACCAGAGGGATACCCCAGACATGACATTCAATGACCAGGGCGAGCACTCCTTTCACGTCGGTCCCCCGGAGGATGACGCGACTCCTCCCTCGAGGGGCTCGATGAAGTGGATCGGTGCCGCCGCGGCGGTAGTGCTGGTCGTCGCACTCAGTGTGGGTGGAGTGGCGATCGCCAAAGTCATGGGTGGTGGTGGAGCCCAGCCCGAGGACGTGCTTCCCAACAGCGCCATCGCCTTCGCCAAGCTGGACCTCAATCCCTCGGCAGGACAGAAGCTGGCGGCGTTTCGGCTGGCCTCCCGGTTCCCCACGGTCAAGGGCAATGTCACCTCCCAGGACACCTCGATCAAGGAGTCGCTCTTCGGCTCCATCTTCACCGGCAACGCGAGCTGGGGGTTGGACTACAAGAAGGACGTCGAACCGTGGCTGGGAGACCGGATCGGGGTCGGCGTGTTCCCCGACATGGGCGGGGACAAGAAGCCCGAGATGGCGCTTGCCATCGCGTTCACCGACCGGAGCGCCGCCCAGGCCGCGCTGGACAAGGCCATCGCCCATGGGGGCAACAAGGTGGAGACGGTCGGGTACGCCTTCGCGGACGGATATGTGATCGTGTCCGACACGGCCGCGCATGCAACGGCGTTGGTCTCGGCAGGCAAGGTCAGCCCGCTGGCCCTGCCCGCCTGGTCCACGTACGGCGACGACGTCCGGTCGCTGGGCTCCGACCAGATCGGGGTCGCCTGGGTCGACGTCGCAGCCTCCTACAAGCTGCTTCCGCAGGACCAGCTGCTGAACAGCCCACTCGGCCAGCTCAAGGGGACGCGTGATCCGAAGAACGCGAGCGGCCGGCTCGTGATCGGTCTTCACGCGGACCCGTCATACCTCGAGCTGACCGGCAAGGCCATTGACCTCAAGGGTGCCGGCTCGCTGACCAGAGATGGCGTCGTGAACCAGGCCGGGCTGATGGCAACCTTCCCCTCCGACGTGTTCGGCGCAGCAACTGCCACCGGGCTCGGCAAGGCCGCAGGCGGCCTCTACACCGGGCTCGTTTCCGGCAGCGACGCGATGGGAGTCAAGCCCATGCTGAGTGCGATGGGCATCGACTCGGCCAAGGAGGTCGAGACCTTGCTCGGGAGCGAGACCGGAGTGGCAGTGGGAGGCACTATCGACCAGCCGGAGTATGCCGTCCGCACACGCAGCGATGACCCGGACACGGCGTACGGTCTCGCCCGTAAGGTGCTGGACACGGCCAAGAACGACATCCAAGGGATCACCGTCACCAAGGTCACTGGCCCCGACGGCATCGTCGTCGGGAAAGGCTCTGGACTCATCGCGGCAATCACCAGCGCGTCCGGAAGCAAGCTGGGTAGCAGCGACTCGTTCAGACAGGTCGTCCCGGACCTCGACAAAGCCAACTTCGTGGCGTACGTCAACCTGGCAGTGCTCATGCCGCTCCTGGCCAAGGACAACCCCAAGGACGCGGCGTCGCTCAAGCCGCTCAACGCGGTGGGTCTGACCGCGGTCGGAGGCGTGGAGCCCACGGTTCGGCTGCGCCTCTCCTTCAGGTAGGACCGCCATCAAGGTCGATGCCGGCCAGGGGCACCTGCCGGTATGCACCGAGTCGCTCAGCCTGTGCGCTGATCGCTTCACGCGTCGAGGCCGAGACGGTGTCCCAGAGCTGGATATGAACTCGAAAGTGATTACCCAGCTTGTGTGGACGCCACCAGCCGACGATCTCGCCGTCGATGAGGACGGCGCCGGGACGGCCGAGGATAGGCCAGAGAGCCTTCGCCCGGGCAGGGACATCGACGACGTCGTCGGGCCAACGCGCGGTGACGTCCTTGACCCGCGCGTCGAGATACTCGGCAACGAG